>CAXUIV010000209.1:0-7678 GCA_964250875.1 uncultured bacterium | reverse complement strand
CAGCCGCAACCCCTTTGCGACAATCGTAATGGCCCATCTCCAGGCGATCGCCACCCGCAGCGACAGAAACAAACGGTTAGAATCAAAGCTAGCTCTAACCCGGCGACTATATCAACAGGGTTACTCGCGGGAAGATGTCATCAACCTGTTTCAGTTTATCGACTGGATCATGAGTTTGTCCGAGGAGCTAGAGCAAGAATTTTGGCGAGAAGTCAATCAGTTTGAGGAGGAGAGACGTATGCCCTATATCACGAGTGTTGAGAGAATTGGTATACAAAAAGGACTCCAGCAAGGACTCCAAGAGGGACGTGAGATTCTTAAGGAAGGGTTGTTGGAAGGCATTTCACTCGGCTTAGAGCTGAAATTTGGCAGCGAGGGATTACTCCTATTGCCAAAAATCTCCCAACTTGAAGACTTGGAGCAATTAAGGGCGATTCTGACTGGGCTGAGAACGGTGAACACCTTAGATGAGCTGCGTCAAATCTATCAACCTCAGACACCAGAATAAATTGGACCCTGCCAACTCGATCAGGCAATTGCTCGGCAGTACCGCTTGGGAGCAACCCAGTTTTTCACCCTCATCCCCCAGCCCCTTCTCCCATCAAGGGAGAAGAGGAGCAAGGCGGTTTTCAAGTCCCTCTCCCATGGAGGGAGAGGGATTTAGGGTGAGGGTGAAAAGGCTTGGCAAAAAAGTGGGATGCTCCCGTACCGCTTTTACCTGCATTAAAATGGAATCCAATATAAAATGTCTATCCATTCTTCTGCTCCGCTCGTCTCTCAAATTAGTGAAAGTTCCTGTGCTAGTCTGCCCAGAAGCGCGTTAGGGCAGACCCAGAAGAGTCCCCAAATGAGTCATAGAACGCATAGGCTGCTCTGGAAACGGTCGCTCGCTACCGTCAGGCAATACCTCAACCACCGTCCCATCCTCGTGCATTCTCGCGGTAATAGTCGTTTCGTTCATGCTTTTCTGCCTTTCTGGGCTGATATTAACCGAATACGCTCTCCCGATTCGGTGTAGCTTACATGAAGCAGTACCCCGTCACACATACCAAAAGGGGATAGAGGCGGAAATTTTTTGAATTACGGGTAAACTGCTCTAAACTTTTGCCTCTAGAGACTTAAGCAACTGAGTGTTCACACCTGACTCGCGGGTGAGGGCGACTTTACCAGTGCGGGCAACTTCGCGGAGGCCAAACTTTTGCAGCACTTGCACGATCGCCACCATCTTACCTGGGTCTCCGACGACCTCCAACGTTAGGGAGTCCTCCGCCACATCTACCACCCGTGCCCGAAAAATCTGGGCCAGTTCAACGACTTCTGGACGGGTAGAACTGGTTGCGTTGACCTTCAGCAGCATCAACTCTCGTTCTACGCAAGGGATCTCCGTCACATCCTGCACCTTGAGGACGTTAACGAGTTTGTAGAGTTGCTTGGTAAGCTGTTCAATCACCCGGTCATCTCCAGGCACGACCATCGTGATGCGGGACACTCCCCCTTGCTCAGCTGGACCAACAGCCAGACTCTCAATGTTAAAGCCGCGACGAGCAAACAGGCCAGCAATACGGGTCAAAACCCCCGCTTCATCTTCTACCAGGACCGAAAGAGTGTGTTTCATTTTTGCCAAGAGAGGCTGAGATGCATTTCCAGCAGACTAAGGCGAGCATTCAATTTGTTGCTACCACAAATCACATCCAGCACAATGCCTCATCTTACAGCATGCACTGGCAGTCGCGTTTTGCTGCTTCAATCGATATCCTGACGGAACATTCTGACAATCGTACCAAATTGATCTGTCAACTTCATATCTTTTCAGAGGCAGATGTGCGACTTGAGCGAATCAGCTTTAATTAAACCTGGTTGAACGTATCAGGAGAACAACGTTTATGGGTTGGTTGCAGCGACTGTTTGGAATGGAAAAACCGCCGAATGCTGAAGTAAATCCTACTGCCGCCCCAGATGCGAGTGCGGCTTCAGACCCAGATGGGGATCCAGCAGATGCCAGTGCAGCCCCAGCCGCTGCCGCGTCAATTCCTCCAGAACGTATGGGATTGAACGGAGAATACGACCAGAGTGGACTAGCTAAGCGGGTAGCTTTAGCGTTTGATAACGATTCAGAAATAGAAGACATCAGCACAGTGTATGTTGCCCAAACTGGTGGCACTGTGGTGCTGAAGGGTCATGCTCCTAGTCAGGACATCCTTAATAAAATGGTTTCTGTAGCTTCCGGCGTTAGTGGTGCGACAAGTGTTGAAACCAATCAGGTGACAGTCGGCTAAGCCATACACTGAAGACGAAGTATCAAAAGGCTAGATCAATATATCTAGCCTTGATTCTTCAAACTTTGTCCACTGCTTGTGACATGCCAGGTGACAATCCAATCTAGAATCGCCTGATTTACCTGCTCTGGGCATTCATCGTGGGGACAATGCCCTGCGTTGTCTAGCATGAGCAACTGTAAATTTTGCGGATTGTAGTCAGCAAACTGTCGGGCAAATCCTGGCGGCACCATTCTGTCTTGCTTTCCCCAAATTAAAAGTATTGGAATCTTGACGACTGGCAGCAGGAGCTTAACGCGGGGGCCAAATTGAGGTCCAGTTATGGCCCTAATGATGGCAGAAAAAGCCTGAGCTGCTCCTTTGTCCTGCGCTGGACCGACCAAAATCTCCACCAGTTCGTCGTTAACAGCCTCTGGCTTGGCGTAGGCTAGCGCTACCCAACGGCGCACCACCGCTGGTCGGCGGAGTACCCGAAATAGGGTCTTGAGTAAGGGGGGCGAGGCGACTAGGGATTTGACCGTGGCGACCAGGGGACGAAGGAACTGGGGTATAGCATCTTCCTCCAACGACGGATCGGGCAAACTCATCATCACGATGCCCTGCACCATATCAGGATGTGCTGCCACTGCTGCTAAGGCAATCAGGGAACCAATGGAATTACCAACCAATACAACAGGTTTGCGGATGAATGTCTGCCAGAATTCGTAAATCTGCTCCACCCAGACTTCAACTTTATAGCCGACTGGAGCTTTCTCAGAAGCGCCAAAACCCAGCAGGTCCAGTGCATAAACAGTGTGATGTTCGCTCAACGCTCCTAGATTGTGCCGCCAGTGTCCAATCGAGGTACCAAAGCCGTGTAGCAGAATGAGCGGTGGCGTCGTCCTTTGAGGATGAGCAGACCGAATGTATGTGTAGCGAGTCTGCCAACCACGCCAGACCCAGTCTCGCTGATTGCCAAATTCCTTATGGTCCTGGGAGGTAATCACGAATAACTCTTGATTCTTCTCTTAACATCTACGCAACAAACCTTATCCACTGTAACTTTTTATGTCTGAACTCGGCGCTTGGTAGCTCAAAACACTTCTAGAAAAGAGACTGTACGGCGGATACACCATTTTTGGGGAAATTTTACTACCTCTTGCCTGAACGAAAAATTTGTTAGAGTGAGGAGCAAGCACAATAGCATGTCGTCTATTCGTGATGACTTTGTGACCCATGGTGTCGTTTCTGAGTTATGGCTGTAAAGCCGTTAGAGAAGCAGCTTGTCATGGGTCTAATGACCATTTGGTCTGAAGGTAAAGCTAAGTGATTATTAGACAGTCCTTGATTCTAAACGCCTGTGATTGAAAAAATCGAAAAGAGAAGAACTCGCGACTTACCCCAAATCAACGAAAGAATTCGCTTTCCCAAGATTCGGGTCATTGATACTGATGGCTCGCAGTTAGGGATCATAACTCCGCAAGAAGCTCTGCAATTAGCAGAAGAAAAGGAGTTAGATCTCGTCCTCCTCAGCGACAAGGCAGATCCGCCTGTTTGCCGGATTATGGACTACGGCAAATATAAGTTTGAGCAGGAGAAGAAAGCGCGGGAAGCCCGGAAGAAGCAGCACACCGCTGACGTCAAAGAAGTGAAGATGCGCTATAAGATTGAGGAACACGACTATCAAGTGCGGATCAATCAAGCAGAGCGCTTTCTTAAAGATGGCGACAAGGTGAAAGCGACTGTGATGTTCCGGGGTCGCGAGATTCAACACAGCGACTTGGCAGAAACTCTGCTGAAGCGGATGGCGACAGACTTGCAGGAAGTCGGTGAGGTGCAGCAAGCACCTAAAAAAGAAGGGAGAAATATGATGATGTTGATCTCTCCCAAAAAATAACTGCAACATGGCATGGAACTGAAACGGTGGTTTGCCCGGGAGACGCTGGTGCAGCAATTGCTGCGGTGGGTGAATCTCCGACCAGAGGAGAGCGAACGGACTTTGCTGATGTTCGCTTTCTACACCACAACCTCAATTGGGCTACGTTGGGCTGAGGACAGCACGATAGCGCTGTTTCTGGGTGAGTATGGCGCTAACTCCCTGCCCTGGATTTATATTGGTGGTGCGATCATCAGTTCCGGACTCAGTCTTTTCTATTCATGGCTGCAAAAGCTCCTGCCGCTGCGCTTCGTCATTGTAGCGATCGCACCTTGCATGGTCGCGCCCCTACTGCTTCTCCGCTTAGGGCTGAATTTTTCCTACTTAGCTGTAGTCACAGTGTTTTTGCTACAGCTATGGGTGGATGCCCTTTACGTTCTTAACGAACTTAATACTTCAATTACAGCCAACCAGCTGTTTAACATCCGCGAAATTAAGCGCACCTACCCGTTAGTTAGCAGTGGTATCCTAGTCGCCGATGTCATCAGCGGCTTTAGTTTGCCGTTGCTCCTACAGTGGGTAGGCTTACGTAATGTCATCCTCGTCGCCAGTGTCGTTATGGTAGTGGGAGCAGGGATTCTGCTCTACCTGACTCAGAATTATCAGCAGTCGTTTCCTGATGCCCCACGCCGTCGCGTCGCTGAAGAACCAACCTTCGCTACCCGCCGACTCCGGGGACCACTCCGCCAGTATGCATTTCGGCTGCTGGCGTTTTTTGGCCTTGTACAGGTTCTGGGTTTATTGATTAATTTTCAGTACCTCAGTCAACTGGAGTTAAACTTTACCGATAAAGACATTGCTAGCTTCTTGGGTCTATTTGGCGGCATTCTGGGTTTGTTTGAACTAGCAACTCAGTTGTTTATCTCCAGCAGAGCCGTCGAGCGGCTGGGGGTGATTATTGCGGCTGCCATCCTACCGGCAAGCATCGTCCTTCTACTGCCTGGAACGATCGCCTTCTTGAGCTTATTTCTCTCCCGATTCCAAAACTTTTTCTGGGGTCTGATCGTTCTAAAGTTCCTGGATGAGCTATTGCGCTACACGTTTGTGGCTAGTACTGGCCCTGTGCTGTTTCAACCGATTCCTGAAGCGATTCGCAGCCGCGTTCAGACGTTGGCAGGCGGCATAGCAGAGGCGTTTGCTACTGGTTCAACTGGAGTCTTGATCTTAGCTACCCTCTGGTTCTGTCGGGACGTGGGGCGGGGGACTCCTAGGATAGCGCTACAAAGCTGGGTGTTGGTGGCAGAAACGGTAGTTTTAGCTTTGAGCTGTTTAGTTGTCGTTTGGTTTTTGCGATCGCGTTATGTTGACCTATTAGTCTTAGGTGCAGAACGCGGCCAGCTCAGCGTAACAGACGTGGATTTGCGAGTGCTGAAGCGGGCAGTCGTAGAAGCTTTAGAACGATCCCCCACCGAGGCAGATAAAAGCTCCTGTATTGAACTCTTGAGCCAGATTGATCCCCAAAGTGTAGGAGAAGTTCTAGCCCCTTTACTCCCTCGTCTGTCTCCGGCTTTGCAGTACCAAAGTCTAGAGGTCATACTGGCGGCGGGAGCGAATCCTGCCTACCTAAATGAAGTCCGCGCTCTGTTAGAAACCTCGGCAATTCGACCAGAGGTATTTGCTGTTGCCCTACGCTACATTTGGTTATCAGAACCAGACCCAGACCTGCGTCAGCTTGAACCGTACCTGCGCTTTCAACAAGATCCGATCATCCGGGGGACTGCGGCTGTCCTCATTCTGCGCAGAGGCACGCCCCTGCAAAAGGCGGAGGCTACCAACACACTGCGGCGGATGCTAACCCATAAACAAGAACGAGAACGAGTGATGGGCGTTCGAGCGCTCTCAGAGTCTATCTATTTACAGGCGTTACGGCTACACATTCCCAACCTGCTGCAAGATCAATCGCTGCGAGTGCGCTGTGCCATCCTGGAAACGATCGCGGCGACGCACCTAGAAGAATACTATCCCTCGTTACTAAGAGGACTACAGTATAAATCAACACGCTCGGCAGCCATTACGGCCTTGGTGCGATTGGAGAATGAAGCCCTGCCAATGCTGGTGCGAGTTGCCGCTGATATTCATAGGTCCGACTTAGTACGGATGTACGCTTGGCGTGCCATTGGTCAGATTGGTACTTTAGAGGCAATTGATGCCTTGGTCGCTCACTTAGTCACCTCTTGGGGCACTACCAGAAGGAATATTTTGCGGACCCTACTGCAAATTCCCAAGGACGCTGGAATTGAGGGTGTGCTTGATCGGCTAAGACGTAGTGGTATTGAAGTGTTAATTGAGCAGGAGCTAATGTTTTTAGGCCAAACATACGCTGCTAGGGTGGATCTAGAGAACAGTTACGAGGCTGGTAGAGGCGACCCAGCAGCCCTATCTGACCCTGAATCCCAGCCTGCCCCCTTGGCTGGATTGGAAGCAGAACTGCTGCATCGAGCGCTAAACGAGTTGCAAACCGACGGCATGGAGCGGTTGTTTTTACTGATGAGGTTGCTTTACCCGGTTGAGGCAATTCAGGCAGCGGCGTTCAACCTTCGATCGAAGTCCGGTACGAACCTAGCGCGGGGGTTAGAGATATTAGACCATACTCTCGATCTGCGGTCGAAACGCGTTTTGCTGAGCGTTCTGGATCGACGACCACCTTTAGAAAAGTTACAAAGTTTGTCGGCGATGATGACATATCAACCCCTATCTCCTAGCGAGCGCCTCCGCCGACTGCTAGATTTACGCCACTTCCTTTCAGACTGGACCTTCGCCTGCTGTCTGCATCTAGCCAGAACCTGTCGGTGGAAACTGACAACAGAGCAGGTTCTGGCAAGTCTACGCCATCCTACTGGTTTTGTCCGGGAAGCAGCGATCGCCTACCTCAGCATCGCCTCACCCCGTGCCCTACCAGATCTGCTACCTCAACTGAAGAATGATTCAAACCCTCTCGTAGCGGCTCAAGTCCAGCAACTGATAGCATTAGGAATGGTGCAGTCAAAGGAAGCATCTGCAACAATGGGCACTACAACAACGGGCACTACTCCGTCAAGGACTGATGGTTACGGCGATTCCGGTTTAGTCCCAGGAGACGATTTAAACTGACCAGCATTGGATCGAGGGCTAAGCAACCGGAATGTTAACTAGCGTTGACCGCCTATTATTTGTCCGGGGTGTCCCCATTTTTCAAGAATTGCGGGATGACTTCCTCGTCCGGTTGGCATCAGTGATGGACGAACTGTCTTTCAACACAAGGTATACAATCTTCAAAGAAGGACAAGAGGGGCGATCGCTCTATATCGTGGTTTCAGGTCGAGTGCGAGTTCACGTTGGGGATCAAGAACTGGCACAGCTATCTCGAGGAACCTGCTTTGGGGAAATGGCTCTCTTTGATGCTGAACCTCGTTCTGCCTCAATCACAACTCTAGAACCATGCGAATGTCTCATGCTGACGCAAGAGCAACTGTATGACGCTATTGAGGAAACACCCGGAATTGCCGTC
>CAXUIV010000208.1:6057-7710 GCA_964250875.1 uncultured bacterium | reverse complement strand
GTGAGTTAAAGCAGACCAAAGTCTATCAAGAAGCCAAGTTAGAGGGCAAGCTAGAGGGCAAGCTAGAAGCAGTCCCCTTTATGCTGACCCTAGGCGCAAACGTAGAACAGATAGCGCAGGCGTTAGGGTTAGATGTAGACCAGGTCATTCAGGTGGCCCAGAGCAGTCAGTCAAGCCAGGAAATCAATCTGCTTTGAGAAGTTGCAGACAGAGAGCAGAGGTCAGTTGAGGGACCAGTTAGTTATATCCCAATTGTTTGCGGGTTTCGTTAGCTGCCGTTGTCATTGCTTGTTGAGGATTCGACTGTCCTGTCAGCACATCAGTAAGATGGTGCTGTAAGATACTAGACGCCTCATTGTACAGAGGAATCGGCGGACGTAAAACCGAGTAGTCAAGCACCTCCAACAGCTTTGGGTAGTGGCTGTAACGATCAACAATCTGCGGGTCGATAAACAGCGTGCGGCGACTTGGAATCAGGCTGAGGTCTGTCTCCAGGATGAATCGACGCTGAGCGGCAGCACTGGTAAAAAACTTAACTGCTCTCAAAGCTGCCTCTGGATGTTTTGTCGTCTTGGCAACTCCCAAACCCCATCCACCTTGGCAACCACCGCCTTGATTTTCTGGTAGATGGACTGGCGACGTGAAACCAACCTCGCTCCGGACAGCAGAATCTGCCTCATTAACTTGAGACCAAACCGCAGGCCAATTGCGCAAGAAGATGGCGTCACCCTTTTGAAACGACAGGCGAGTTGCTTCTTCATCGTATGTAGTAACTTCTGGAGGAGTAAGTTTTTGCTGAATTGTACCGTGTAAAAACTTGACTGCCTCTATTGCCGCTGGTTCATCAAGTCCCACTTGACGAGTTTCAGGATTGATCCAGTAGCCACCGTATCCTTGAAGAACCTCAACAAACATCGCTGCTAGTCCTTCTTCCTCACCCTGCCACAGGTACCCCCATTTGACACCTCGCTCCTGTAGTTTCTTAGAAATTCGTCTCAAATCCTCAAAAGTTTCTGGTGGATTTTCTTTCACCTGCTTCAGCAGATCCTTACGGTAGTAAAGCACGCCCACATCAGTGCGGAAGGGAATGCGATATAGCTTCTCTTCATAACGCCCACCATTCACGTCCCCAAGCAGAAACTCGCCTAATTCTTCGTTAGTAAAATCATCTGAAAGATCCATCAGCCAACCTTTCTGGGCAAACTTGGACACCCAGACGATATCCATGTAGACCAGGTCGAGATGATAGGGCTTTTCTGTCTCTAATGCAGAGGCATAGGTCTGTTCTACTTCACTATCGTCCTGATCTACAACTACAATCTGAATACCAGGGTTGCTATCCTGAAACTCCTTGACCAGAGGCTTCCAAGCCGAAGCTTCGGGAGACGGCACCACAAAGGTTAGAGTCACCTGTGGTCGAGGCAGGATGATTAAGGCAATGATCAGTAGGAAGGCAGTTAGCAGCCCCAATTGAAGGAAGCCAAGTCTTTGCCGGAATCTTGGCAGTCTACTACGCTGCATGCTCCTCCTAACTGCCAAAAAGCATAAACAACAGTAGGGGTATGGCACCGCCATACCCCTACTACAGACCGACGACTAAAGGCTAGGCTTTAGAAGACAAAAGTGGTTCTGAGTGTACCGATGACGGCGTTG
>CAXUIV010000208.1:1741-5957 GCA_964250875.1 uncultured bacterium | reverse complement strand
CCAGCAGTGACGCCTGGGTTGGTACCACCAGCGACACTGGATGCCGTCCCAGGCGCACCCAGGTTAAACAGGCCAGTACCAGGGTTGTTGTAGGAGTGGACGTAGGTGCCAGCTACAGAGAACCGATCCCCAAGGTTCAAGTTAATCTGCCCCAAAGCGGCGTAGTCACCGTTGAACAGACCATTGTTGCGGGTAGGATTATTCGCACTATCTGCCAGGTAGCCCACAGTGATGGAGCTAGCTCCAAGAATACCGCCCTTGCCAAACAGAGTCCCGAAAGGCAGGCTCAGTGAGGCACCAGCACCACCACCAATGCGATAAATCGGGCTTTCGTCAGCAAATACAGACAGCGCTCCAGTTCCACCATCAAAGCTTTCAAAGTAGGGGTTAACCGTGTTGGCGTAATCACTGTGAATACCGCCAGCAGCAGCAACATAACCTTGCAATGGACCAATCGGGAAGAAGTAGGAGAGCCAATCTACGAATACTCGGTTGCTGTGAGCATTATCAGGCTCAAGGTTAAAGGACTGTAAGCCCTCGCTCGTGCCAACAGCAGCCTGGTAGTTCAAGGGTGTACCGTTACCAGTTGCCAAGCGGGTGTGTAAGGTATCTTTACCCGTGAAGCTGGTCTGGAGGTCTAAACGTACCCTGTCTTGGAACACAGGGTTGTCTTGATATCTGCCAAAATCATTGGTAACGGCAAAAATTGCTTCACCGACCAACTTCGTTGTCGTCGAGAACTGGTTCGCTTCTAGTTGAGCCGTCCGCGCTTCCAGGACGTCTACCCGTCCTCGCAGCGCTGCCAGTTCGGTAGCAAACTCTTCCTGTAGCCGTTGCAGGGTGGCTAAATCTTCTTTGCGTACCAAATCGGCAGTCCCGGCAGCAATCAGCTCGTTGACGCGATTCAGGGCAGCATTCAAACCGGCAGCAAACTCGTAGCGCGTCATCGCCCGGTTGCCCCGGTAGGTGCCGTCTGGATAACCGGCAATCACACCGTAGCGCTCAACCAAGGATTGCAGTGCTTGGAAGGCCCAATCGGTGGGTTTCACATCAGAAAGTTGAGAAACTGAGGTTACCTGACCAATTCCATCGTCTTTGTAACCAGTGCCTTCTTTGCCGTAGCGCACCACCTGGTTCAACACACCTGTCGAATCGGCGGCTGGAGCAGATGTCGTGGTGTCAGATGGTTTATCCGCCAGGACTGCTGGTGGTTTAGCCACGAGTTGCTGGTTGACACTGACCGAAACTTGATTCGGGGTTGCTGACGCTGCGGCTGGAATTGAGCGATCGCCACTGGCAGTTGCCTGTTGCGTTGTCTCATTGGCAGTCACTGTTGCTGTTGCCTCATCCAGCTTTGCCGTACCCGAAGCCATCGCCAATGAACTGACTGCTGGAGTTGTCCTAGCGTTGCCAGACTGAGCTACCTCAGCAGTTGGGCTGGGAGCTGCAATCACTGAAGAGACAGATACTAGCAAAGCACCCAGCATAGCTGGGCCAAACAGCAGCGATTTCCACAAAAATTTAGACATCTTTCCTCTTATCCTCACACCTTTTGTAGATAAAGAGATTCTTAGCCCACACTATAGTACAATAAGGCTAACATTCCACAAATGTTGAATACTAGCTTTTGTCCTGAGCTTTACCCTTACGGTCCGAAGACAGCAAGAGTTGATTAAATATAGGTTAACAGAACCTAACCATGATTGCTAGCTCTGATCACAGAGTTCTAACTTAAAGATACGGTATCAACATTGATTTATTCCTACTGCTGAGCCATCACTGGCAATCGCTTTATTTAGCCAAGCAATCATTTAGCACAGAGCAACTGGATTAAACCCAATCCTTTGGGAACTTAGAAGCCGATACTGGCGTCGTAGATATAGTACCAATAGATTTTAGAAATTTATAGAGCAGTAGGGACAAGCGAGTCTGACGAATCGATACGAAAATCCGTTGCAAACGTACCTCTAAGTGTAAAAAAGATACACAGATGTATCACTGACCCAACTCGGTAGCGTCTAAGATTGACTATGGATCGCTATTAATATAAGAGGAACCCGTATGTATTTCTACCCACGCCGCCCACTTCCAACCATCTGCTTATCACTTGCTCTGAACCTGGCTGCATGTGGTTTACCTATGTTAGCAATGGCAAATCCGTCCGTGTCACCAATTGACGAAACAACAGGACAGAGTGAAGGAATCGCCAATCAAAGGACGTTCAGTTTTGTTCCTCCTAACCGTGGTATACCAGGGCGGCGCGAGGGTGGTGGTACTCGCGGTGACGAATGTACACAGGGCAACTTATCCCGTCTAGTAGCATTGATGCCAGAGAAAAGCCTTGGTTTAACTACAGAGTCGTATCCTCAGTTTTTCTGGTTCATTCCCAAAACAACAGCTCGGTTCGTGGAGTTCAAGCTCTACGACGTGGATAAACAGCACATAAACGGTACCCCAATCTACCAAACGATGTTCGCAATCACTGGTGAACCGGGTATAGCTAGCTTAAAGCTCCCTAGTGAGGCAGGTATTCCACCGCTGGAGAGCGGTCAAGACTACCGCTGGTCACTATCGCTGGTTTGCAATCCTGAGAATAGAACTCGTGATGATATTAGGGTATTTGGAGGGGTAGAGCGTGTTTCCCTCAACCTATACGATGCTAGCCGACTGGAGCATCTCAGCCAGCGCGATCGCCTCTCCGTTTACGAGGACAAAGGTTTGTGGTTTGATGCTTTGACAACCTTAGCTAGTCTACGTGCTTGCGACCCAAGTGACACAGAGCTATCTAATCGTTGGTCTTCTTTGCTAGAGGCAGTTAAGTTACAGGACTACGCAGAACAACCGCTCATGCAGCAATGTCTCCATCCCTCAGCAACTGCTATATCCACTAGGTTAGAGAAGTAACAAATTGCCATTTCATCAGCACTTCCAAAAAGGCGGGAGCAACAACGCATAGCGTCGCCTCACAGATCTTTTTGCCCATGTAAGCGAGGAGCAACGGTTTCTTAGCTTCAACGTTGTGGGGCAGATTGGCAAAAAATTGCTTTTAATACTTTTGTTTATAAGCGAACTTTCTACTAATCAAGCTTAACCAAGCTTAACTAATTGATAGCTCGACAGCTCAAATTAAATAACAAATCGTTAAACTTATTTAGCAAACCTGAAGGTATGCTTAATTAATAAAATACCTGGCAGGAGTGCAGCATCTGCGCTCTTATGTAGTATGGCCTAAGTTTGAGTTGTGAACAATTGTTGTATTTGTAGTCGAGTTATCCTGCTATGTAGGCAAGATATTTGTGCCACAGTTCATACACTTAAGATTGCCATAGTTTAATTTACCCTGCGAAACAAGTAAACCCTCACCAATCAGTCATTACAATCTATAGCTAGTTTAGAGAGGCAACCCGATGATAGAGAAAATTTTGCTTGCTGTCTCTGGATTGGGACATGCAGAAGAAATGCTCAAAACTTTGGAAGAATTACCGTCAATTCAACAGGCAAGAGTCACAGTCTTGCACGTCGTGCCGCCTCAAACCACTGCGGAAAGTATGACCGCAAAGTGGGAAGAGGGCGGTAAAATTCTGGCTAATGCCATTCAGTCTTTGGGTTTGAACCCCAGTCATGTGTCTTCGATTCTGCGGCAGGGTGAACCAAAAGACGTCGTCTGTCAAGTTGCTGACGAAATCAATGCCGACCTCATTATTATGGGTTCACGAGGTCTAAAACGCTTAAATTCTATTTTATCCAACTCGGTTAGTCAGTACGTTTTTCAACTGTCCTCTCGCCCCATGCTGCTAGTAAAAGACGATGTTTACGTCAAAAGAGTAAACCGCATCATGGTAGCAATAGATGCTTCTGACGCGGCAAAGCAGTGTCTACAATTAGCACTTTTCCTACTGCGAGATATCAAGGGAGGTCAGTTAATTCTGGCTCACGTTAGTAAAGATTCAAGTGGCAAACCTGAGGAAGTATCGTCCACAAATGGAGAGAAAAATCCAGTTCTGGCACCAGCATTGGCAGAAGCCAAAAAACAAGGAGTATCAACACGCTGCGTCACCGGCAGCGGTAAGCCAGGTGCAGAAATTTGTCGTCTAGCAGAGGAAATGAATGTAGATTTACTCATGCTGGGTTCACCTGATCGCCGTCCCACAATTGCTAAGAATTTTGTCGATCTAGATCGGCTGCTAGGTGCTTCACTGTCTGATTATGTCCGAGT
>CAXUIV010000208.1:0-1641 GCA_964250875.1 uncultured bacterium | reverse complement strand
AAAAAACCTCATCAAGAAACCCCTGCGCCGTGTGGTACAGGGGTCTCTTGTTGGGACAAAACACTAAGAATCTCTCTTCCCACCTTCACGGCTAGCAGTTTGGATGTACAAAATCAAGAGGAAGACAGTGGGCACAAGTACGAACAAGATGCTCGCCACAAACCCTAGATCATTAACTTGCATCGAAAGAAAACCTCTCTCGGAGCTTGAGTGAACACCTCTAGAATACCACCCAATGCTCCCTACCTCACACACTACTCCCTATTCATCATTAGGGCTTTGTTACCACGCTCACTGGCCCATCTACTAATGTTTGGCAAGCAAGTCGGTAATTTGCTGGTTTTTTCTTCAGCTTGCGGTTTTCTACTTCTGTACGAGGCGAAAGACTCTCCATGCCTTCAGCAATCTCTACAATGCAGGTGCCGCATTGACCATAGCCCCCACAATTCATCATCTTGCCCATCATTGTATAGATGTCAACGCCGTTCTCAATCGCTTTAAGCCTCAGATTGGCACCATCTGCCGCGACCACTTCCCGATTTTCCTTCACGAATTTGATATTAGGCATTGCTGCTTCCTTCTTCTTACCTGGTCTCACCAACGATTCGCTCTTATTCCCTATCGATCATGTTAATTTATGACGAAGTATTAAAAACATCTTTAACTTCAAGTATGGCTGAAGATTTTGGTCCAGAGCCTCAGGAACTGCAAGAGCAGGTTGCTGAATCGGTTGAGAAAGTCAGAGAAGAACTTTCTGAACAGGAGGCTAGGCAAGCGCAAGATCGCCTTTGGCTGAACCAAGTTGGTCTATCAACAGGCATCCTGTCAGCACTAGCGGCGATTGGAGCCATGCAGGGCGGCTACCTGGCTAACGAGGGTATGCTGGCTCAAATTCGGGGTAACGATGAATGGGCTTTGTACCAAGCAAGATCGACCAAGCGTCACCTGGATGAGTCAACCATAGTGGTTTTAAAAGCTCTGGGAAAGCCAGTCGCTCCTTCTGTGACAGCAGAAATCGCCAAACTTAAGCAACAACAGCAAGATAATCAAACCGAAGCCCGGAAACTAGAAATTGAGTCTGGGGAAAATTTACAACGGCATGAGCTTTTCGCCCGCAGTGTAGCCGCCCTACAAATCGGGATTTCTTTAGGTGCCGTAGGAGCTTTGCTGAGGCAAAGGCGAGTGTGGTATCTAGGTTTAGGGATAGCCTCTATAGGTTTAGCTTTCATGCTCATGGGAGTGTTACCCATTCACGCACCCAAAGCACCCTCAGCAGCTGCGTCAGTGGCACCATAGATGTTTATTGGTTGTTGGTTATTAGTCATTGGTTGTTCGTACAAACAACAAACAACTAACAACTAACAACAAGATAGAGCGACATTCCTCCCAATCCGCACGTAGGAATAGGCTTCCTGCCGCCTCTAAACGTTAAACCGGAAGAGCAACACATCCCCTTCCTGCACCACATACTCCTTGCCTTCACTGCGGACTAAGCCTTTCTCTTTAGCCACAGTCATGGAACCAGATGCCACCAGATCCTTGTAAGCAACTGTTTCTGCCCGAATAAAGCCCCGCTCAAAATCAGAGTGAATCACACCAGCAGCCTGCGGTGCTACCATTCCAGCCTGAATCGTCCAAGCG
>CAXUIV010000207.1:0-7715 GCA_964250875.1 uncultured bacterium | reverse complement strand
GCGATCGCTCCAAGATACCATCGGTATCCATCTCGGTGAGCGTCAACCCAGCCCGACCAATTTCCTGACGGGGTATGATCTCTAGCCCTTCTGCCTTCTGAATAGTCTCCTTACGACCATGAGTTTCTAGTAGCCCGATTGCGACATCAATGCCGTGATTTTTGAGAGAGTGGGCTTCCTCCAGCATGCGGTAGGTTTTTCCCACACCTGGAGCCATCCCGATGAAAATTTTGTGCTTGCCTCGGCGAAAAGTTCGGATGTAGGAACTTTCGGGTGATGGGGCATTAGAGTAAGTGGTCATTTTAAACCTTTGATCGGCTTAACTTAAATTTATCAAGGTACAGCCTAATTACAAGTAGTACCTGACAGTTGTGACAACTCGACTTTTCTTAGCCCTTAGCTCTGCTTTAAGAAAAAGGGCTGTTTGATTGTGTAAGAAACTCTCCCACCAGTTACGCGGGACAACAGCTGAAATGATCACCGTAGAAAATATGCCAGAATGACGCTCTTCATAGTCATGGACAAAGTTAACCAGCGGCGACACAATTTCACGATAAGGCGATTCTACAACTTCTAAAGGAATATCTGACTCTAGTTTTTGCCACTGTTGTTGCAGTTTCTCTCGATCTGTAGAGCCGATATCAACGTGGACCGCAATAATCTCATCAGCGATGGTGCGGGCATAATCAAGTGCATCTACAGTGACTCGGTTTAGTTGGGCCACCACTACAACTGCTGGGTGGGTCACTACATCCGCTTTCGCTCGCGGGGGATAGATTTTGGGTTCTATGTTCTCAAGACTGAGACGCTTGGTGACGTATTCATAGTGACGATGAATAGCTAGGAATAATCCTACCAGTAGCGGAATCGCTATCACCACCACCCAAGCTCCCGCCATAAACTTAGTTGACAAGATGACGGTAAAAACGACCGCTGTAGCCACAGCCCCTGCGCCATTCATCACCGCACTGGCTTGCCAACCTGGTAGACGCTCTTTAAACCAGTGGCGTACCATCCCAGCTTGGGACAAGGTGAAAGAAGTGAATACGCCAATGGCGTAGAGGGAGATCAGTCTGTCAACACTACCTTTAAAGATAACCAGCAAGACAGCACCAAAGACGCTGAGCGCAATAATGCCGTTGGAGTAGACTAGGCGTTCCCCCAATAACGACAACTGTCGGGGTAAAAAGCCATCGCGTGCCAGCAGGGAGGACAGCCTGGGGAAGTCGGCGTAGCTCGTGTTGGCTGCTAAGAGTAAAACCAACAGTGTCGCAATCTGTACAAAGTTATACAGTAGGCCGTTGCCTAAGACATGATGAGCCAACTGCGAAATTACGGTTTCTTTATCCTGGGGCACAATGTGGTAAACATTGGCTAAGTGCGTGATCCCCAGAAACATCAAGCCGAGGATCAATCCCATGTAGAGCATGGTCATCCGGGCATTTTTCCACTCCGGTACCTTAAAGGCTGGCACTCCATTCGAGATGGCTTCTACTCCTGTGAGGGCTGTACAACCTTGTGAGAACGCCCGCAGAATCAAAAATAGGCCCAGTGGTTCTGCTGCCTGAATTGATGGCACACTCGCGTAAATTTGACCAGTCGCCTGTTTGTAGAAACCCACGGCAATCATGACGAAAATGCTGAAGATAAAGGCATAAGTCGGCACCATGAAGATTCGACCTGACTCCCTTACACCCCTGAGGTTTGCCAGCATGATTAAAACCACAAACACCACGCAGATTTCAACGGTGTAATGTCGCAAGGGCTGCAACGCCGGGATCGACATCAGGTTATCTACCCCAGAAGCAATACTCACAGTCACCGTCAGCACATAGTCGATCATCAACGCTGCGGCTGCCACCAAACCTGGATAAACGCCCAAGTTGGCATGAGCCACGATGTACGCTCCACCCCCATTAGGATAAGCGCGGATAGTCTGTTGATAGGAGAGGGTAATGATCAGCAGCAGCAGGGTAATTGCCCCAGCAATCCAGAGCGAACCACTGAGAACGGCGCTTCCGGCAAGTACCAGCACCTTGAGGATTTCCTCGGTGGCGTAAGCCACGGATGAAAGAGCATCGGAAGAAAGTACCGCTAAAGCCGCAGCCCGATTGAGTCGTTCGTGACTGCTAGCGCTTGTGGGCAAAG
This sequence comes from uncultured bacterium, assembly GCA_964250875.1. Taxonomy (GTDB): domain Bacteria; phylum Cyanobacteriota; class Cyanobacteriia; order Cyanobacteriales; family Chroococcidiopsidaceae; genus CAXUIV01. Next base: position 5,567 of record CAXUIV010000207.1, on the reverse strand, counting down.
ACTTACCGACTAAAAACCGCTTAAACTGAGAATAGAGATACATAAGAAGGTCACTTGTGGTTGTTTTAATTCCACTCAGTTGGGTGTGTAGCTGATTGCTAAGTAGACATAAATGAAATTCTTGCAGATTTACCGCAAATCTACTCATACTGGCGAGGTAGCTTGCTGCCCGACCTGCCAATATATGAATGTAGAGACGTTACATGTAACTCTACAGATGTTTACCTATAGAATGGCGACAAAAGAAAGAGCCAGGGTGAACGCTACAGGCTCTGTACATCTTCATGAAACTTAACGAATTTAGTATAGGCATCTCTGCCCTCTCAATGGCAAACATAACTCCACAGAGAGCGTCACAGCGGGCGGATGACAAGCCCATCCCGTATGCTGGGTCGGGGGATGCCGCGTCGCCCTGCGAGTAACACCAGCAACAAACAACAACCAGCCAATAACAATCTTCGTTATCTAACCAAAGGTAGAAGTTTTTGTATTGTAGATAACAGTTTTTTTATGCCTAAAGCTGGATCATCCATGTGATGCAAGCCCCATGGGTATATTCAAAGCATCTTTATGACCAGCAAGGAGAATCATGTCTGATGCAAATCGTTCCACTGCAGCGAGTGGAGAACTCAGACCGACTTTAGGTTTGATGGGAATCACCATTAACGCCATGGCCCTGATTGCGCCGGGAGCGTTTTTGTGGACCACTTATCAGCTTCAAGCTCCCAGAGCTTCAGCACCCAACATGTGGGCAGCAGTGGCACTGGCAACGATCATCGCTCTGTTAACCGCCAGTTGCTACGCTGTATTGTCTAAAGCCTATCCAGAGGCTGGCGCAGGCAGCTCCTACTACTACGCTGAAGCTGCCATCATTGCTAAAGAGGAACATACACACTTCCGCTTTGCACGACTGGCTAAATATTTTGCTGGCATGGCAGCTCACCTCTATTACTGGGTTTACCCAGGGGTGATGGTAGCCTTCATGGGCACCCTGCTCGTTTTCATTGCCCAACTGTTTAACCCCAACCTGTTTAACGATAACCTCAGCAAGATCGTTATTTGTGTGCTGTTTGCAGCGATTGTCGGCGGCATTGCCCTGATGGGTGTTACTGGTTCAACGCTGGTAAACATTATCATCAACATCGTTCAGATCACCTCGTTGTTCATCTTTGGAGCGCTGGCGATCGCCTATCGTCTTGGGCATCCTAGCGTCGCCTATGAACACGGCGGCGGACTGAGCGTATTCCTGCCGCATGACTTCAGCGGGCTGCTGTTTCAGACTTCGATCGCCATCCTACTCGTTGTGGGCTTTGAGTCAGCTACGGCTCTAGCGGGTGAGGCAATCAACCCTGGCCGGGACATCCCGCGTGGTGTTATTCTGTCGCTCGTTATTCAAGCCTGTATTTGCTACTTCTTTGAATACTTTGCCGCTAACTTTTTTATCAGCAAGGCTTACCAGGGGGTTGTAGACAAATCAGGAAGCAACTTCTCACTCCTTGACCCAGGGGCGACGTTTGCCAATATCAGTCAGGTACCGGGAATTGACCAGAAGGCTTATGCAGGGGGCAGCATTGTCCAAGGCTTTGATGCCGCAGCAGCATCAAGTGCCCCAATTGGGGATATGGCCAAGATTATTGGCGACACCTTGCTTGGTGGTCACGGTTTTGCCCTAGAGCTGATTCTGGCGCTGACTGTGGTGGCGGCACTGGTTGGAACAGCGCTATCCTGCTTGGCAACTGGAGTGCGTGTCACCTACGCGATGGGTGCAGACAACGAACTGCCAGAGGCGCTTGGTTTTCTACATGGTCGTTTCAACACCCCGCACATAGCCATTCTTGTGCTGACAGTGGTTTCAGCGGCGATTGGCGCGTTCGGAGTGATCAACGCGGACAACTTGACGATCGTCACCCTGATTTCTAACATTGGCACCTTCTTGCTCTACGGATTTACCTGTGCCATCACCTTGGTTGCTTCTTTGGAACACTTGTTGGGTGATGAGAGAAATCCTCTTCAGACAATCTGGATTCCAATTCTGGGAGCGCTGTTAAACGTAGGGATGATGGTGGCGGTTATTTACTACGCCTTGGCCGGTACCGGCAACTCAAAGACGAACACCATCTGGGCTCTTGGCGTCTCACTCGCCTTTTTCGTAGTCGGATTTGCTTACCTGTTTATCCGGAGTGCAACGACACGGACGCCGCTCTTCACACCCCCTGACGTTGACCACCTACATCGAGGCCGTGTAGCCCGTAGCAACGGAGAGCGGATCGATATGCGGTAGATTTAACTCTGGAGGACAGCGATCGCATTTGTGACAGCCTGTGATGTCAGTGCTACAGCGAGACTGCTGACACACAGGTGGGAGCGAGTGCTTACTTCCATACTGTTAGGTAGAACATTGACACAGGACAGTCACTATGGACTTGATTATTGCAGTTATCCAGCCAGCCAAGCTGGAAGACGTGAAAGCAGCTTTGGTGAAGGTGGGGATTCAAGGCATGACGGTTATCGGCGCGAAAGGATTCGGTCGCCAGAAGGGCCGTCCTCTAGAGTTTCTGGGTCTCCAGGACATGCGTGGTGGACCGTTTACGGTTGAGTTTGTGCCCAAACTCCAGTTGGAGCTGGTGGTTGAAAGCGAGATGACCGACAGGATTGTAGACACAATTGTTGCAGCTGCGGGCAGTAACAAGATTGGCGACGGTAAGGTCTTTGTCTTACCTGTCAGCAAGGTGGTTCGAATCCGGACGGGCGAGCGGGATCATGTAGCCCTGGCTAAAGAAGAAGAGGCATCTGTGCATTAGAGAGAGCAGTGGTCAGTAATCAAAGCTATGGTTCATGGAGCTTTCGACTACGGACCACTGACTGCTGACGACAGAATTTTCTTATTCACTTACTCAGAAATGTTATGAATTTATGGAGTGTAAAGCCTGAACAGTGGAAGTATTTGACATCAAGACAGCAAAAGCGGATGTTCAAAAAAGGCTTCCGCTTAGGAGGTCGAGTGTTACTGGCGCTCGTTATTTTCAGCTTGGTAGCTGAGTTTGTCGTTGAGACGTTTCCGCCTGCTTGATTAAGCTGTCGAGAATTGCATAAATAATTTTTTTTACTCTCGCAAAGTCGCAAAGTCGTAAAGAAGAAGACCCTTAGCGCCTTTGCGCCTAACGGCTAGCGCCTTCGCTACGCTAATGCGAGAGCCTTTCATCCCGTTATCTAAAAGACTAACTCACCAACACCCTCTGCTCCCTTCGCACTAGGTCTTTGAACATCCAGTAAGCTCTAGGACTGCCGTCGGGCAAATACAAACTAATTTCGCCAAGTTTATAGCCCAGCTTTCGATAAAAGTGGTAATTCTCAGGTTGGGCTGCCCGTGTCTCTAGGCGAACTTGATGCAAATTCTCCGACTTGGCCAAATCTTCAACTGCCTGCATCAGGGCGCGACCTAATCCCCGTTGTCGATAGCTTGGAAGCACAGCTAGACGATGAACATAGATAAACTCTTGTTCTGCTTCATGCTCTACATGAGAGCGCACACTCCCTACTACCTCGCCATCTACCACAGACAGTAAAATCGGACCGAGCTGCATTTCGGCAGCGATGATATCTGGTGTCTCCCGCCAGATGCTGCTGTAGGGAATCAGTGTCCGATATTGAGTGTAGGCAGCCTGGGTGATGCGGTGAATTGCTGCTACATCATCAAAGCTAGCACGGCGAATCTCGACTTTACTGGGGTTGGACTCCAGTCGTGGCGATCGCTCGAATTCGGACATATCGGACATATATCGATGAGGTTGAGTGTAAGGACGCAGGAAGAACTCCCAGCCGTCAATTTTTAACCCTTCATTGTATGTAGCAATCATTGAGATAATGGTATTATATGCTACTGTTTTTGAGTTATTAGTTGTTGGTGTTAGTAATACAAACAACTAACAACCAAAAACCAACAACTAACAACCAACAACTAACAATGTTCATGCCCCTCGATTTTCTGTTGCGTTTGCTGTCAAGCCTAGTAACGATCGCCCTATTGGGGGGGGGTGGTTATGTTCTCTACGAATGGTACAGAGGCGAACTGATCGATAATCGCTGGTTGATTATGAGTACGGTGATGCTGCTGTGGTCGTTTTTGGGTTTTCTACCGATCTTGCTGTTTCGTCGTTCTGGTCGGGATGAACCTAAGCCGAACCGCAGCAATCAAGTGCAGCGGCTAACCCGCCCAGATGGCAGCGAAATTGAAGTCGAATTCTACGGGCCTGACATAGCTCCAACACTGATTCTGACCCACGGTTGGGGACCAGACAGCACTGCTTGGTACTACGCTAAGCAGCAGCTCACTGACCAGTTCCGCGTGATCGTTTGGGATCTACCCGGTTTGGGCAGATCCAAAAAGCCGAAAAATCGAGATTACTCCCTGGAGAAATATGCCCGTGATCTGGAAGCAGTATTAACGTTGGCAGGGGATCAGCCGGTTGTTTTGGTAGGACACAGTATGGGAGCAATGATTCTGCTAACCTTCTCCCGTTTGTTTCCGGAACATCTGGGGCAGCGAGTGGCTGGTTTAGTCCTTGTAGACGGAACCTATACGAATCCCGCGCAAACCGCCATTCTCAGAAGACTGCTGTTGGCATTGCAGAAGCCCTTGCTGGAACCGTTGCTTCACCTGGCGATCGCTCTTTCTCCCCTACTATGGCTCTCAAGTTGGCTCAGCTATTTCAACGGTACAACGCTGTTAACCACCGAAATTTCTGGATTCACGGGCAGAGAAACACGGGGACAGCTGAATTTCTCCAGCTTGGTCGGCATCAAGGCATCACCGGGAGTTCTGGCACGAGGAGTTCTGGCAATGTTCAAGTTCGATGAAACAGCAACGCTAGCCAAAATCTCCGTTCCCGTGCTGGTTGTTGTTGGCAAATCTGATATTGCGACACGACCATTTGCTAGCGAACACATGAGTAAGGAAGTGCCTCAAGCAGAACTGAGTGTATTGTCCCCAGGAGGGCACATGGCGTTGATGGAACGCAATCAACAATTTGCAGAAGTCGTCCGGACATTTAGTCATTCGTGCTTCTTAAGGAGGTGAGTTTTGCAGCAATTTTCTAAATTGCCACTTTGGCAGCCTCACCAAATTTAGTGTGATAAGATCTACTGAAGCAAAACGTTTAAGATTATACAAAATAGTCAAGGCCAGAACCAGGCACGTCCGGTGTGCAACGACAGTGTCAATTAGAATCAGTGTAAGCGAACCTTTTGTTGGCGCTAACTCAAAGGACGGGCACTCTAATAACGGAGGCTTATTTTCTGGAACGGGCTAAGTAGTTCTATGCTTACACACAGCGTGATCGCACTTTCTGGCTACCACATCACTGCGCAACTCTACGTAGGCTCACACGCGCTGGTTTACAGAGCGGTATACGACGCAGACCAACAGCCCGTTGTGATTAAATTTCTGAAGAATGAGCATCCCAGTTTCATAGAGCTGGTGCAGTTCCGCAATCAATATACCATTGTCAAGAACCTGAGCTTTCCCGGCATCATTCAGTCCTACTCTCTGGAACCTTACCGTAATGGCT
>CAXUIV010000206.1:0-7716 GCA_964250875.1 uncultured bacterium | reverse complement strand
CACCCTAATCTAACATCTTGCCTCCAACGCCATAACGCACCAACCAGTAGACTAGATGGTGCGTTGCGCTACGCTAACAGTTCTTACAGTTGAATGATATCGACAGGCTGCTAGCGAGTGCTACCAAGAATAATTTCTATGCGTAGCACTAGTCGCCGTTTCCAGTTACTGCTTCTTTGAGTTGCTCGGCGGCAGCTTTTGTCCCTGGATCGATTGGCTCATCAAGATTGAGCTTTTCCCGCACGGTGTCAATTAGATTCTTCCCTGTATCTTTGCTTTCCGTAACCCTGTTTTTGACTTGCCTACCCTCATCAGCTAAAAGCTCTGCTGACTTTTCAGCGTTCTCTTCTATTCTCTCAGTCTTAATCCTCACCTGTCCATCGGCAACAGCATCCCTGCTGGCTTGAGCTTGCGCTTGCAATGGATTACCGTGGATGTCAAAAGCAGTGCTAACAAAAAATGTTAAACCTATTAGCAAAACAGTTATGATCTGACGTAGCCGAATCTGCTGTGTCCAAGAGATAACTTGGTTCATGAAGCCCTCCACTTTAGCGAGATACCTAACAAGTGTTGAGTTTTACAGCTAAGGATACATCAGTCAAGTGATATAAGATTGCCCCCTATCCTAAGATAGATTTTGTAATAGGTGTAGATGCTGAAGGCAGGTAGAGACGCTACAGGTAGCGTCTCTACCAACCAAGGGAACTGCTAAGGTCTCTCAGTTTGGCTTAGTAAACCGTACAGGTGTTCCCCTTCAATTACCTCTGTCTCTAACAGTTTGGTGGAGATCGTCTCCAGCAACTCTCGGTTGCGCTTCAGGATATCTAAAGCGTGCTGATGAGCAGTTTCGACAATTTCTTTGACCTCACGGTCGATGGCTTGGGCTGTTTCTTCACTCAACATCCGGCGAGGATTGGTCCCATCACCCAAAAACATCGCTTGCTGCCCTTGTTGGTAGGCTAAAGGACCTAAAATCTGACTCATGCCGTAAGTTGTCACCATCCGTTCTGCTAGGTCAGTTGCTTTTTGCAGGTCATTGGATGCACCCGTCGTGATGCTACCAAATATAGTTTCTTCGGCTGAACGTCCACCTAAGAGCGTGGCAATCTGCCCTCGCAGTTCAGTTTCATCCATTAAAAAGCGGTCTTCGGTCGGTAGCTGTAGCGTGTAGCCCAGAGCTGCCATGCCACGGGGAACAATGGAAATCTTCTCAACTCGACCGCTTCCCGGCATCAAATAGCCAACTATTGCATGACCAACTTCGTGGTAAGCAACAATCTTTTTCTCTTTCTCGTTGAGGACACGGCTTTTCTTCTCTAAACCTGCAACCACTCGCTCAATCGCCTCAGCAAAATCTGACTGGGCTACAGTTTCACGTTGACTTCTGGCAGCCAACAAAGCGGCTTCGTTTACCAAGTTGGCCAAGTCGGCACCAGCAAAGCCAGGGGTCCGAGTGGCGATCGCCCGCAGGTCCACACTATCGTCCAGCTTCACCTTGAGCGCATGGATGCGCAGGATTGCTTCGCGGCCTGCCAAATCGGGACGGTCTACCAATACTTGCCGGTCAAACCGTCCAGGACGTAACAGTGCTGGGTCCAAGGATTCGGGACGGTTGGTTGCAGCTAGCACAATCACTGTGGCAGTCCCTGGGGCAAAACCATCCATCTCTGTCAGCAGCTGATTGAGCGTTTGTTCCCGTTCGTCGTTACCGCCGTAGAAACCACCGCTGCTGCGTGACTTACCAATCGCATCCAGTTCATCAATAAAAACAATACAGGGAGCCTGTTTCTTTGCCTGATCAAACAGGTCGCGCACCCGTGAGGATCCGACGCCGACAAACATTTCTACGAATTCAGATCCAGAGATACTGAAGAACGGTACCCCTGCTTCTCCCGCTACAGCTTTAGCTAGGAGGGTTTTGCCAGTACCGGGCGGCCCTACCAGCAGCACACCTTTAGGAATCCGCGCCCCGATTTGGGTGTAGCGGCCTGGAGTTTTGAGAAAGTCAACAATCTCTACCAACTCGGCTTTAGCCTCTTCGACCCCAGCGACATCGGCAAAAGTAATTTTGGCTGACTCTCCCTCTACATAAACTTTGGCCTTGCTCTTACCAATTGAAAGCACACCTTGAGGACCGCCGCCTCCACGAGCAACGAACAACTGCCAGATACCGACAAAGATCAATGGCGGAACGACCCAGCCAAGTAAGCTAGTGAACCAGCCGTTCTTTGGTGGAGGGGTGGCAGCGAACTCAACTCCCTTGGATTCCAGCAGTTTGGGCAATTCCAAATCGAAAATGGGTGTCGTAGTCAGCACTTGTCCGGGCTTGTCACCTTCGCCCTTGAGCTGATAGCGAATCTGGTTTTGACCAACAGAGACGCCTGCAACTTGCTGTTGTTCCACCTGGTGGATAAACAAGCTGTAGGGCACCTGAGGAATTGCAGGGCCAAATAAGCTAGGCAAAAACAAGTTTGCTAGCAGGAACACACCTGACAGCAGTAACAAGATATTACCAATAGTGCGAGCGCGAGGGTTTTTGGGCTGTTCTTTAAGCGGCATAAGTGTCAGTGATTTTTAAGTTAAAGCAGTTTCATCCAGTTTTACCAATCAATCTCGACTCCATCTCAACAAGTCTGCATACGTCTAGACAGTTATGGGGAGGTAACTATTTCTAGCTACCTCCCCATAAGTCATATCAGCGGTTTCTCAGCGAAAGCTTATGCAGGAAGCAGCACAGTATCGATGACGTGAATAACGCCGTTGTCAGCAGCAACGTCCGGAGTCACAACTTTGGAGTCATTCACTTTGACGCCATTGGAGGCATCGATTTTTACAGATGAACCCTCGACTGTGTTAGCTGACTTCAGCTTGACCACGTCGGCGGCCATCACTTTTCCTGAAACGACATGATACTTCAGGATCTTCGTTAGCTTGGGAATGTCTAGAAGCAATGCGTCTACCGTACCTGCTGGCAGCTTAGCAAACGCCTCATCAGTTGGTGCGAAGACGGTAAATGGGCCAGCACCTTTTAAGGTGTCTACCAGATTAGCCGCCTTGACTGCAGCAACTAGCGTGTTAAAAGAACCAGCGCTAACGGCAGTATCAACAATGTCAGACATGTATTTCTCTTTTTTTAAGAACTATTAACAATCTAAACTATTTTTTAAGAAATCCTCTCCACCGTTTAGTAGTTGTTTGGTTTGTTTATTTGCGTTATGCATCAACACTAGGATTTTTTTATACGAGCAAAGTTACTCCGTGTGCTAGTCAAAGGCTTTTTAAAGGGCAGTTTGAGATTAAATTCCATCTTACTTAGTTATAAATATAGCATGTACGGTTATCACTAAAATGAGTAGTTAGAGATGCATGTGCAGTACTCTTTTTCATAGTTGTAATATTCTTTCACATATGAAGCGACCAATTTGTTGACGTACCAGCCAGGGCGATCGCCCCTTCCTCCAGCCTCAGTAGGTAGGCAGATTACCAGGAAGCACAGCATGGATATAGTCACTGCCTGAATCGGGCCACCCCCGCTTATACCCAGCTTCCTCCGGCTTTCCCCAGCCCAGCTGCAAGACAATCTCTAGGAAGTCTGACTTTTCCCACTTGCACAAACCAGCCCATTGAGTTCTGTAGGAGATTCTCCCAACGTCGTCGGGTGCAATCAGTCGGTGATTCTTGGCATTATTAACAATCAGGTACAGCTCCATCCCCGTTGTGACTTCATGCCAAAATCTCAGCACAGAGTCCTTGGCAGCTTTCAAGATCTCTATATCATTGGGTAAAGCGATCAGTTGGGCGTCTAACTCAGGAATTTGGAGCGTCTTGCCCTTGGCTGTAATCTGATGCCAAACAATACCTGAGACTTGGTTTTCTCTCTGGTAGCGATGGACAGTACTCTTAAAGTCTTGGTAAGCTCTAAACTTTTGAATACCGTGGGGTTTGAGCAGCATATCAACCACAGGATTGCCAGAAGCTTTTGCGGCCAGGTTCAAACGCTGACCGTTAAGACAAGCTTGACGCTCCTCTGCCAAAATTTTAATTAGCTCCTCGGTGGTGTAAACCTCTGACATCAGAACACCATCTGGCTCACTTGAAATATAGTGTAGCTTCTACTGGAGGATCGCTGGCAAAGGTATTGCCTTGGTTTTTGGCAATGTCCCATCTAACTATCGTATTCTGGTCAGCCGATCCAATCAACGGCCAAAAGCACAGCTCTATGCATTCAATTTTCAGCAATCCATTCCTGTGTTCTCGTTGCCGTTGAAGCCAGGAGATACGGAACTGCCGGTTGATTTACAAACCCTGCTGTTGCAAATATACAATCAGGCACGGTACGACCTAGCAGTCAATTACCACCAAGAACCCGTTCCGCCACTACAGCAGGCAGATCGGGCCTGGGCAGACTCACTTCTTCAGGCGAAGGGATTGAGGTAGTACTGGGACTTCATGAACCTAGGCAATCATGCAAGGAGCGGTCTCAGCCGCCTACTGGCACGCTAAAACAGAAACTCGATAGGCCGTGTTGCGAGTACCCTTGATCTTGGTATTGATTTGGAAGGGTTGTCTACTCGTCGGTGTCCGAAAGGGCTGATTGTAGAGGTAAAAACGCTTTGCCTCAATGGAGCGCGACACCGCTTGCGCCGATGTGTTGTCGTTATATTTGAGATTAACGTTGGCCTGGTAGCGCGAGTTATTTTCAGGTATCAGTTGTTCGACGTAACTGCTAAAACGCACACCCGTAGGTACAGCAAAATCAGTGTTACTGTTGGAGTTGTTCAGTTCGATTACCTTACGAATCACACGCTTTCGGGTAGTAATTTCTCTAAGGTAAACGCAGTTTCGGGACGCGGAGGGAAAAGATTGTGCGTGTGTGGGTTGATGCAGCATAACTGCCGTGATCGCAACAGAAAGTCCAGCTGCAATTGTCAAAAGCTTCCTCATACTTGCTACTCCTCACTCTTGGGTTGCTACAGTTATGAACTAGGACGGGACATAGAAGACCGTCTCCGCATTGGGTTGGTGGACAGCTACTACGCTTCTAAAGGAAACTAATACCACGTATTCTGGAGAAGCTATCATGTCTCCTAAAGAAAACTGTAATCAACGGTTTCTCTGACAACGATTTGAGTGGGCATAGAGGGCAAACTGTTGACAGGCGTCAGGCGATCACATCAGCGAGGAAGAATGTCGTCTAGTCGCAGTTGAAGGCGAGGCAAGATGGCAGAGTGAATCGGTTGCCCCAAACGATATTGTTCCTGAGTGTACTCTTCATCTCTGAGTTGGCAGACGGTGAAGGTGGGTTGTTTTGGTTTGCCGATGAAGGCAATGCCACCTAAACCTCGATAGTCCACGATCCAATATTCGGGGATTCCCAGCAGTGCGTATTCTTCAACCTTGCGGGCGTAGTCGGTTTCCCAGTTGGTACTGACAACCTTAACCACAAGCTTGATGGAGCGTCCTAAAGTGATAACGGGTTCTCGCTCCCAGCGCGGTTCACTGGAAAGTACGGTTTCGTCTAAGACGACTGTATCAGGGCGGCGAGCAGTAGCGGCGTCGGTAAAGGGGCGAATCAGGCAGGTGCGAGGGATGAACCACGGCAGCTTTTCAGTAAGGAGCGCCATGCCGATATGTGTTGCAAGCTTACCGCTGACGGTTTCGTGAGGGCCAGTGGGTTCCATGTCGATCAGTTCTCCGTCAGCCAGTTCGTAGCAGGGGCAATCTCGGTATTGGGTGAGAAATTCCTCGAAGGTGAGTGTTTTTAGGGAGGTGTAAGCCATGAGAAACTTGCCTACGTTACAGTGATTATATTTTGCTAGATTCCCTAAATATTGTGATAGCAATACTTGGCAAGACATTGCGTCCTCTTATCTATCGCTTTAGAGGTTGTTTGAAAAGTAAGTTTTGTTGTCATGCTGAACGCAGCGAAGTGAAGCATCTAAGCCTGGTGCCCCATACTGAGATTCTTCGCTCCACTACGTTACGCTCAGAATGACACATTTATACCTTCGGCGATTAAAGCCTACCAAACGAGAATTCCCATTACCTGTCATGGAAACTTAATGAGATAGGGGCGTTCGTTCATGCGGCACGATCCCTATCACTTTATGCTGGACCTAGATGCTTGGATGGACTAACTGTTTTTGCACAAAACTATACTTTATCTAGATGGACTTACATTATTCACTATTAATGCATAGTTGTGACACTACAGGAGACTACGCGCTTGATGCAGCAAGTTGACGAAGCAATTCCTGGATTTCCTACTATATTAGGAGCCATCCCATGACCAGACCCGCCATTCTTCAACCCGGACAGTCTTATACCTTCAGGCAATACTTCGAGATGACCTATGAGCCAGAAGATATTCTGGCAGAATTTGGCTATACCCTCAAGCGCTCTCTTCTCTCTCTACCCCAATCCACTACCAACCTTGATCGGCTAGATAACCTCAAAACACGCATTGAGGAGAGCCTCCCCTACATCAGCCTCACTAGCGAAGCCGCTCGTCGCGAACTGCTGATCGCTCCCCTGCTGCTAGATGTAGTGCATTACACTCATGCCCAACTCCGGGTCGAATATCCCCTGACCGTTACTGAACAACTCAAAGGCTCCCTTGACTACTACCTTTACTCCGTAAGGAAACTCCTTGTCATCGAAGCAAAGAATGCAGACTTAGCTAGAGGTTTCACTCAACTTGCAGTTGAACTAATCGCCCTCGACAAGTGGACGGATAACGAACAACCCGTTCTGCAAGGAGCCGTATCTACAGGTGATATCTGGCAGTTTGGCATTCTGCATCGAGAGCAAAAGCAAATCCAACAGGGACTTACCCTTTATCGGGTTCCAGATGACTTAGAAAGCCTAGTTCGTATTCTCGTCAAAATCTTAGAGCCATAGAACTGTTATGCCCATAGCTATTATTCAACTGCTACAAATTACTCGTGGATAGTAAGTGACTTACTGCACACCCTGCTTCTTTTCAAGCTCCTATAATTTCTAAGATCCCGATTTCTTACTAGCCAGGTGCCAGATGAATGCCTATGCTCTCCTGAGCCAAACTAAACGCCAACGAGTCAGTGATGGAGCAATCATGCCCATCTTAAGCGGTTGCCAGTTGGCACCTCGACAACTGATACTGCTCTTGCCGCAACTGGGAGATTTTGACAGCCTTGAATATGTCTGGTGGTTGCAGCGGGATGCCAAACGGCTTCAGGCAGAAGGGGTGGCGCTTCGAGCCGTTGGAATTGGCGATCGCGCTTCTGGTCAGCAATTCTGTGCTTATACCGGCTTCCCGGCTGACAGTTTGTTTGTAGACCCAACCGCAGAACTGCACCAAAAACTCAATCTTTACCCAGGGCTGTCCCTCAAACTACCCGGTTTATCGATTGCTCAGAGTGCATGGCTCAATCTGTTGCTCATGTGCGCTGGGATTGGTAGCCCTGGTACGCTCGTTGAAGTATTTCGGGGATATCGAGGCGATCGTCAGGCTCCCCAGCTAATTGCTGATGATGAAATCGTCCAGGCAGGTCCTCTTCCACCCATTAAAGGCTCATCTTTCGAGTGGGCAGGCGGCAGAGGGTTTCAGCGCCCGTTTGAACTAGCGACTTTACGGTTGCGGAATATGGGAGAAGTTTTGAGCCATTGGAAGACCTATGTGCCCAATCCTGCCTATCTAACACAGCGAGGAGCGACCTTTGTGTTTGATGGTCGAGG
>CAXUIV010000205.1:0-7740 GCA_964250875.1 uncultured bacterium | reverse complement strand
ATCACGGTGACGAACGGCGTACCAACGCGCAGGGCTGTCTCCAATTCCTGACAGTTCATCATAAAGCCACCATCGCCAGTCACCGCCACGACTTTACGGTCTGGAGCAACCAATTTAGCAGCTAAAGCTCCTGGAATCGCGATTCCCATAGCGGCAAAACCATTGGAAATCAGACAGGTATTGGGGCGATCGCAATGATAATGTCGTGCCATCCACATCTTGTGCGCTCCGACGTCCGAGATGACAATATCGTCCGGACCCATCACCTGTCGCAGATCGTAGATCAGTTTTTGGGGCTTGATGGGAAATTCATCATCCGTCGAATACTGTTTATAGTCCGCTTGGATTTCTGCTCGTAATCCTAGAGCATAAGGGTCTGGCTTGCCCGCACGGTCTGTCCGGCGCAGAATTTCAGCCAGCGAGTCAGAAATATCTCCGATGACTTCTACCGTTGGAATATAGCTGCTGTCAATTTCAGATGGAGTTGCCCCGATATGAATGATCGGAATCTCACCTTGAGGATTCCATCGCTTTGGAGAATATTCAATCAAGTCATAGCCAATAGCAATGACCAAATCCGTGTTGTCAAAAGCACAGTTAATTAAATCTCGCTGCTGTAACCCAACCGACCATAGAGCCAAAGGATGAGTATAAGGAATCACCCCTTTACCCATGAAAGTATTTGCCACCGGAATATTCAGCTGAGTAGCAAATTCAGTTACAGCAGCACTGGCATTGGCACGAATAGCACCATTACCCACTAAAATGAAGGGATTGACTGCTTGCGATATGGCGGCAGATGCCTCAGTAATGCAATGAAAGGCAGCAAAAGTTTTTTCCAGTCTATTTTTATTTAGAGGGTTGCCAACGGCGGGCATATCAGCAATGTTTTCCGGCAAATCGATATGCACCGCACCAGGTTTCTCACTTTGGGATTTTTTAAACGCCTTCCGAACAATTTCTGGTGTATTGCTAGGTCGAACAATCTGGGTATTCCACTTCGTCACCGGCGCAAACATCGCCACCAAATCCAGGTATTGATGGGCCTCAATGTGCATTTGATCCGTTCCCACCTGCCCCGTAATTGCCACCAAGGGCGCACCATCCAAATTGGCATCCGCTACCCCAGTCATCAAATTTGTTGCCCCCGGTCCCAAAGTGGAAAGACACACACCCGCCTTACCAGTCAGACGACCATAGACATCTGCCATAAACGCCGCACCCTGCTCATGCCGCGTCGTAATAAACTGAATTGAAGATTTTTTTATCGCCTCAAGAACATGTAAATTCTCCTCCCCAGGCAACCCAAAAATGTAACGGACACCCTCATTCTCCAAACAACGCACCAACAACTCAGCCGTATTCATCTCTTCCTCTCTTATCTCTGCGATCTCTGCGTCTCAGCGGTTCGTTTCATCTCATCTCACCCCACCTCACTTCACCCATACACTCTTAACATTCACAAACTCATGTATCCCCTGAACACTCAACTCCCTGCCATATCCAGAACGCTTAATTCCACCAAATGGCAGGCGTGGGTCAGACTTAACCAGACCGTTGATAAACACTGCTCCTGCCTCCAGTTCTTGAATCAGGCGATCGCGCTCTTGCTCATTTGTTGTCCAGGCACTTGCCCCCAGACCAAAGGGTGTTGCATTCGCCAGCTTAATCGCCGCGTCTATATTCTTTACCCGAAATAACAGCGCCACAGGACCAAAAAACTCTTCTTGCTCAGACGGACTGCCGGGTGGGATGTCGGTCAAAATTGTAGGCGGGTAAAAATTTCCCGGACGATCTGCCAAAGGCTGTCCACCAACGATAACTCTAGCGCCACTTTTGACACACTCTCTGACTTGGTGGTCTAACTCCTGCAAAATTTTTACCGTCGCTAGCGGTCCTATGTCAGTATCCGGATGCATGGGATCGCCTACTTTCAGCGCGGCAAATTTCTGTAACAATTCTTCTTCAAACTGCTGAGCGATCGCCTCTACGACAATGAAGCGTTTCGCGGCAATACAAGATTGACCGTTATTCAGCATTCGCGCTGCTGTGGCTGTGGTGACAGCTGTCGTCAAATCTGCACTTTCCAAGACGATGAACGGGTCGCTTCCCCCCAATTCTAGAACAGTCTTCTTAATCTGTTTTCCCGCCGCCGCTGCTAGACTCGCGCCAGCTGGCTCACTTCCGGTTAAAGTAGCAGCTTTGACTCGCTCATCAGCTATTAGGGATGCCACTTGATCTGACCCTACCAATAAAGTTTGAAACGCTCCTGCTGGGAAGCCTGAACGCTCAATGATTTCCTCAATCGCCAAGGCACACTGAGGAACATTAGAGGCATGCTTGAGTAAGCCGACATTTCCTGCCATCAAAGTTGGGGCAGCAAAGCGAAATACCTGCCAGAAGGGAAAGTTCCAGGGCATCACCGCTAAAATCGCGCCCAGAGGCTGATAGCGAATAAAGCTACGACTGGCGTCAGTTGATACTGGCACATCAGCCAAAAATTCTGCGGCGTGTTCTGCGTAGTAGCGACAGACCAAAGCGCATTTTTCGACCTCCGCGATCGCACTCTTCAAAGGCTTACCCATTTCTAGGGTCATCAATCCGCCAAATTGTTCTTTTTCCTGCTCCAAAATCTGGGCGGCTGTAGTTAACCACTGAGAGCGTTGGGTCATGGGCGTCTTACAGTACCGATCGAAAGTCTGTTGTGCCTGACTTAGCTTAGCCTCAATTTCCAGGGCTGTCAGTGGCTCAAATGTCTTGAGCGTTTCCCCTGTCGCGGGATTTGTAGTAGCTATACCCATTCGCTGACCTCCTATCAGGGATAGATTGGGACTATGACAATCCTAGATGCTTTATAAGCAAATGCAATTTAACAGAACCGAAGAACTGATGAAACACTCTCAGGATACAAGTGACAGCACAAAGAATGCAGATGAAACGGCGATTACCGCCCAAAGGCAGAGCCTGTCTGGAAAAGACGTAAGACGGGTAAAACAGATGTAGATCTGACTGCTGTTTTTGCCAGAATATTGATCTTTTTGACGATTTTTTGTAGGATTTATCAATAAGTAATACTATTGCTGGCCTATGCTCCCTTCCTGCAACAGGAATTATCAACCTAGCAGGCTAACTGACGAGCCAATCGATTACAAGCGCCGCGACCGTCAAAAGACTGACTCGTCTGTGAGATCAGGTATTATAGTGTGTGTTATTGCTCCTAATTGAACGTGCATAAATGATGGAATTGGAATCTTTGAGCAATAGCAATCAAACTGGTGATACCAGAAAAGCTTTAATTTTAGCAGTGGATGACAATGAAGACAATTTATTGCTGCTTACTCAAGTGCTAATGGCTCTTAACTGTTCATTTATTACTGCTAACAATGGTCACACTGCCGTGTCTATGGCGCAGAGTCATCATCCGGATCTAATCCTGTTGGATATTATGCTGCCGGATTTGAGCGGCATTGAAGTTGTGGAACGGCTCAAGCAAGAGATGCAAACAAGTACGATTCCAATTGTTGCCGTGACGGCTATGGCAAGAGGAGAAGATCGAGAGCGCTTTTTACTAGCAGGCTGTAACGACTACGTAAAAAAGCCCTACATAATTGATGAATTAGAGGCTGTTATTCACCGCTACATCGACCAGAATTAAAACTCTCAGCATGAATTAGGACCTCAAAAGATAATTTCCTTAAGAAGAATTTCCCGTCGCTCGCGAGTGTGATGCTGGCGCTTCATTCAGTCAGGGATGAATCAGAATCTTGTAGGTTTCTGGGTTTGGAGCGGCTGCCTGTTCTACAGCTGCGGCTAAATCTCGCAGAGGATAGCGATCGCTAATCAGTGCCTCTACATCTATTCGCCGATTGAACACTACGTCTACAGCAAGGCTCTGTAGGCGGTAGGATGAACTGTAGCTGCCCAGCAGGTCAATTTCTCGGCGGTATAGGACGTTTGGGTTAATAGGAATCTCCAGTTCATCAGGGAATTCAGCAAAAAAGAGAATTTTTCCACCCTTACGAGTACAGTCTAGGGCTTGGAAAAAAGCTTTCTCACTAGGAACAGCTAGTAAGGTGACATCAACACCCATTTCATGGGTGAGTGTCTGGACTTTTGCCACTAAATCCTGATCGCGGGCATCAAATGCTGCTTCTGCCCCCACACTTAAGGCTTTCTCAATCCGAGATGGTAACAAGTCAGTGGCGATCGCCTTGGCACCAAAGTGATTTATCAGCATGATAAACATCAACCCAATCGGCCCAGCACCCGTCACTAGAACTGTTTGACCAGGTGCAATCTGAGCTTTTTTCACTGCTTTGAGGCAGCAATTAGTCGGCTCTACAAAACTCGCCTGCTCAAAACTCACCCCAGATGGAATTGCAATCAGTCCTCCATTGCGGACAATATGGCCCGGTAGTTTGACATACTCAGCAAAGCCGCCACCACTGGGGGTGAACCCAGCCGTCGTGGTGATGTCTTTGTAGACTTGGCACATGGAAAAATTGTCGTTGAGGCAATAGCCGCAACGCATGCAGGGGATGTGGTGCATCACTACAACACGCTGTCCTACCTGCCAACCCGTTACAGCATTTCCTACTGCTGCAATGATTCCAGCCGTTTCATGGCCAAAAATGCGCGGTGGCTCATAAAGGGGATAGCGAATTTTTTTTATATCAGATTGACAAAGTCCCACTACCTGTACCTGTACCAGAACCTCGTCCGATTCAAGGGCTGGTACTGGCAATTCTTCATAGCTCAGCTGGTTGACACCTCTAAATACTTGCGCTTTCATACTGCTTCCTCTTCTGCCTCTTCTGCCCTGCTCCTGATAATAAGCTCTTCCGATCACCCAATCACCCCATCCCCTACCCATTAGTTTCCGTCCGGATTCGCCTGTAGAGACACCGTAACAGAGAGTAGAAGCTCTGAGACGGACATCTGCTATGCGTATCCTCACCTCGCTCACCTTGACAAGCTTGCTACTGGTTCTCTCAGGGATCGGTGCCAAGAACACTGAGGTTCATCTATTCGGTTCCCTGTCATCTGCTTTTAAGCAACAGCTATCGGCAACAACTCTGAACAGGGGGCGATCGCCCCATCGCGGCAGTGGAAGACGGGAGTTTTTGCAAGAAAGTCTGAATGTCTTCGCCGTTTGAGCTTAAATTGACAAGAATAGTGCATTCACCTAAGGCGAATAATTACCGCTTAAGAGATAATTTAATCTTAAGGCATCAAAATGCCATCAGTTTAGTGGTGAGGTTTTCAAAAGCTCGAAGTGACGGTGGTCGTCCCTGGAGGTAAGATCTCTTCCCACGACTGAAAGTCGGTAAACGTGCTAGGCAACTGTCTGTAAACATGAGCAAAGACCTCGATCTGATCAAACGCCTTAGTCCCAGTGCTATGGATCAGATCATGCTTTATCTTGCCTTCAGTGCGATGAGAACAAGCGGACATCGGCACGGGGCTTTTCTTGATGCAGCGGCTACTGCGGCCAAATGCGCTATATATATGACTTATCTGGAGCAGAGTCAGAACCTGCGCATGACGGGACATCTTCATCACCTTGAGCCAAAGCGGGTCAAAGCGATCGTAGAAGAAGTCAGACAGGCGCTGACTGAGGGTAAGTTGCTGAAGATGCTGGGTTCTCAGGAGCCACGTTATCTGATTCAGCTACCTTATGTTTGGCTGGAACAGTACCCTTGGCAACCCGGACGATCGCGTGTTCCTGGCAACAATCTTATAGCTGAGGAGAAGCGCCAAATTGAGCAAAAGCTGCCAGACAATTTGCCCGATGCTCAACTCATTAACGCCTTTCAATTCTTAGAACTTATCGAATTTTTGCATCGTCGCTCACAGGACGATCTGCCAGAAGAAAGACAACTTCCTTTGAGTGAAGCTTTGGCGGAACACATCAAGCGCCGCCTCATCTACTCTGGTACGGTGACTCGGATCGACTCTCCTTGGGGAATGCCCTTCTACGCCCTCACCCGCGCCTCCTACTCCCCAGCTGACGAAGAAGAACGTACCTATATCATGGTAGAGGATACGGCACGCTATTTTCGCCTCATGAAGGACTGGGCTGAACGACAGTCAAAGGTCATGCGAGTCTTGGAGGAAATGGATATGCCTCCAGAGCGTCTCGAACAGGCGATGGAGGAACTAGATGAAGTCATCCGTGCTTGGGCAGACAAGTATCACCAACCCGGTGGACTGCCGATGGTTTTACAGATGATTTTTGGACCGCAGGAAGGGTGAGAGGAGTTTTGAGTTTTGAGTTAAGAATTTCAACTCAAGACTCAGAACTTAAAGTTCAAAACTTTTAAATGCGAGTGCTAGTAGTATGGCGGCGATCGCGCCAATTAGCGTATTCAAGATATTGACTACTTCGTTCGTGAGCCAGCTCACTTTGGTTTGGAGTGTGGCACCAATCACGCTTTCTAGATTGGTGGCAACGAAAGCTGCTAGTACACACCAACCGATTCCAAGTGGGTTAATGAGACCGACTGCCCAGCCAACGACGGCGATCGCGGCTGAAGCAACGACTCCCGCCAAAGTTCCCTCCAGACTTACTGCCCCTTCCGTACCGCGCGGCACTGCCTGTAAGGTGGTGATTAGAAATGTCCGCTTGCCATAGGCTTTCCCAACTTCACTAGCGCAGGTGTCGGAAAGCTTTGTGCTAAAACTCGCTACATAGCCTAATAACAGTAGAGACAGGACGATTTGCCTTGTTTCTTCGGTTTGGTATACAGGCACAAGTAGCGTCCCCAAAGCGCACAATGCCCCAGTAAGAGCAGATCCCCAGACATTTTCTGGTCCCCGCGCTCCAGATCTTTTTTCAGCAATGCCCTCAGCTTCTTTTTCAGCCATGCCGATGCGGGTGACAGCAGAACCAACTAGAAAGTAGAACATTACCACTACGTATCCCTGCCAGCCCAAGCTGCCCCAGATTAAGATGCCTAATCCTCCAGCGTGAAATACCCCAGCTGGAGTGAGTAGCTTTTTGGGAGCAAACCACACGATCGCCAGTAGAACTGTGTTCAGGCCCGCTCCTACTAGCCAGGGATTAAGAGAATCGATTGGAAAGAGCATAATTCTTCTAACTTCGATAAAAATGGGAAAAAAGCCTAACATGCGCTATGCACCAAACATTATTTCATCTTGCTTTTCCCGTTACTAACATTGCTCAGACAAAAGCTTTCTACGTCAATGGCTTGGGCTGCACAGCTGGGCGTGAGAACCCTCATGCCTTGATTCTGAATCTATACGGTCATCAACTGGTTGCCCACGTTACCAAAGAACCCCTCACACCTCAACGCGGTATTTATCCTAGGCACTTCGGGTTGATTTTTGCTTTGGAAGCTGATTGGCAGAGTTTACTAGAACGGGCGCAACAGCAGCAACTGCAATTTGGGGAAGAACCCAAGCACCGCTTTCCCGGTCTACTTACAGAGCATCGCACCTTTTTTCTAGAGGATCCTTTCCATAATTTGATGGAGTTTAAGTACTACCGTCATGCTGAAGCCATTTTTGGCAGCCATGGCCTTGCTCAGATTGGCGATACACCTGCTGATACACCCAAGGAGACGCAACCCGTTTACAATTAACGTCTACAATTAATCGGTTCAGAAAGCGCCGTTGCCACAGCGTCTAGACTCCACGGGTCTGTCACCATCCAGGCATGACCCAAGACTGGCACCTCCACATTTCGACCTACGGGCATTTTTGAACTGATTGATGGCA
>CAXUIV010000204.1:0-7762 GCA_964250875.1 uncultured bacterium | reverse complement strand
TCAAGCGCAGCAAATTCCAAATCTAGAACTTCGGAAACAAGCTTTAGCAAGTATTAAAAATAAACAATTCCACTGTGAAGGTGGTTCAATTTACGGATTACTCGCCAGAGGGCACTGGCAGGAAGCAATCAAATTTATCGTCGCCTATCAAACTATTAGTGATTACTTAGATAATTTGTGCGACCGCAGTAACTCGCTCGACGCCGAGGATTTCCGCGCCCTGCACGGATCGATCGTTCATGCGCTCACACTAGATTCAAAAGACACCAATTATTATCGGGTTCGGAGCGATCAAGCAGATGGTGACTATCTACAAAAATTGGTTAGAACTTGTCAGGAGGTCTTGCGGAAAGTATCAAGTTATTCTAAGGTTGCTCCAGCTCTGCATGAACTAGCAGACTATTACTGCGATCTACAAGTTTACAAGCATGTCAAGCCTGACGATCGAGTTCCACGATTAAAGACATGGTTTTCTCTACACCAGGAGCACCTTCCTCCACTGCGCTGGTACGAATTCTCTGCTTGTGCTGGATCAACTCTAGGAATCTTTTGTTTGGTGGCTTATGCATTCGATCAAGATTTATCTAACAAACTTGCGCGGCAAGTCAAGAACAGTTACTTCCCCTGGGTTCAGGGATTACATATCTTACTAGATTACTTAATCGATCAAGAGGAGGATCGCATTAATGGAGATTTAAACTTTTGTTGCTATTATAAAAATAATGATGAAATTATTGAACGATTCCAGTATTTTATTCGGAATGCAACAAAAAGTGTTTCTCAATTACCTCATGCTCGGTTTCACCAATTGATCAATCAGGCACTATTAGGAGTTTACCTCTCAAATAAAAAAGTGGAGAAGCAACAGGATGTTCAGGATATAGCCAAACAACTGATCCATTTTGGTGGTAATTCAGCGTCCTTCTTCTTCCGGAGTCGTTTACTTATGTCTCATTGAGGTTGAACCATGTCTAAAATTGCGGTCGTTGGTACAGGACCAGCAGGATGCTCGGCTGGATATCATCTAGCAAGAAGTGGGCATCATGTTACCCTACTTGACAAGAAATGCTTTCCTAAAGACAAGGTATGCGGCGACGGCATTAGCATTGAATCCATCCAGGCAGTATCGATGATGGGAATCTACCCACAGGAGATTAGAAAATTAGCTTTGGAGTATGCACCAATTCACCGTTTTTCTCTGGGAGTCCCTAATCAGATTTCTCACAGTGAAACAACAAAACTTGAGGCTTATTGCATTCCTAGATTTGTATTCGATCGACTCCTTTATGAGAGAGCAATTGATGCAGGATGTAGTTTTCTAATTCAGACTGTCAACAAAAATGATTGGCATCATCAGGGATTACATGATGCCTTTGACAACATTATTGATGCGCGTGGTGTCTATGCAGGCGAGGTGAATGCGATTGCTATTCGTGCCTATTGGACTTTCAAGAGGCAAGATTTATCTGAAATGGAGTTAACTGAAGCTCAGATTCATTTTGATCGCAGCTTGGGAGTAAATGGTTACGGCTGGATCTTTCCCGTTTCTACGCAGCACGACTCGATCAAATTCAACGTTGGAGTTGGAGTTTGGTTAGATGAATACGAGAGGATAAACACCAATATCATTCAACTTTTTAAGCAGTTCATTCAGAGCAACGAAACTACACGACAGATGTTGAGCAAGGTGGTGAGCCAACAACCTCCGAGGGTATTTCCTCTGGCAACTGCTAAGAGAGGAAACAAGGTGGCTGATGGAAAGATTCTCAGGATTGGAGATGCCGCCAATCTAACCGATCCATTAACAGGTGAGGGAATTGCGAATGCGGTTCTCAGCGGTTTTCACGTTGCACAAGCCATTAACATGGGCACCGCTCCCGATGCTGCAGCCAATAACTGGCAGTATCTTTACGAGTCTCACTTTGAAGCAGATCTGCGTGCGGGCCTACGGATTAAAGCGTTTAGGAAATCTTCATTCATGAATTACCTACTGATCTGGCTGATGAAACAGAACCCTCGCGTTGCTCGACAAATCAGTCATGCAGTCGCTGGTGTCGTCCCTTATAACGAAGTTCTAGCTTCTCTCAGATACTGAAACAATTGCATAAAAAGGTAGATCTTGTGGGGCTGCTGGGGGTACAGCCGAGATCCGTGTGACATAGTGCCACATCTAGGTCAAACGTGCTACTGACGTGGATTAGCTTAGCAGTTTGCCGTCTTTTACCAAATTTAGTCTTCGACCGCGCCACTCAATAACGTTGCCAACAAAGCTGTAGCACCACAAGGCAAAACTAATCAGGTCGCGTAAAGGCACAAGCCACAGAAACTTTTTAGCAACCGGGTCTTCGAGATACTTAACCCCGACCACCCAGCCCATGATCAATCTTGCGCTCCAGGTTACAACCAATCCAGCCCACCCTAAAAGCGATCCCTGAGTTGCCATCAGAAATAATAAGCTTGTTGCTGTGCCGTGAGTGAAGATAAGTCCTAGATGGCCCCAAGGCCGAGAAACTCTTATACCTCGCAGCCAGCGTAATTGACGCCGGAGGGAGTCAGTGATGGTTCCTGCTGCTAGTACGTGTTCGACTATGTAGTTAGACAGCACGACCTTGTAGCCAGCTTCTGTCGATAGCTTGCCAAGTAGAAAGTCGTCCGATAAATAGTCGGCGATTGCCAAAAATCCTCCACTCGCTTCGAGTACATCTGCTCGAATCACGATGGTTGAGCCGAGCGCGAACTTCATGCCATCGAGTTTCCTAGCAACTAAAACACTAGGGTGGAACTCGGTAGAAGTTGCAACAGCTTCCAAGGCTGCCACCCAGTTAGGAGCCAACGAGCGATACAGACACGTAACAACGCCAACAGTAGAATCGCGCAACGGTTGGATAACTTGCAGCAAATAGTCTGAGCCAACGCGGATATCGCTGTCAGCAATTATTAGGATCGAATGTTTGACTGCGGCTAACCCATTCGCTAGATTACTCACTTTGAGATTTGTGCCAATCGTGCGATCGCTGACTATAAGTTGAATATCAACATCTGGGAAGTTACAGATGATTTTCCGCACGACCTCCACGCCTGCATCTTGCTCACTACGCACAACGAAGACGATTTGATATTCTGGGTAATTCTGCTGGCAGAACGAGGCAAGATTTTCGTAAGCTTCTCTGTCAAGACCGCAAATCGGTTTGAGGATGCTAACAGGTGGATGAAAGTCGGGTTTACTGAAATTGGGAGACCCAACAGAGGAGAAAGCTCCTCTAGTCAAGTTTCTAAGATATGAATACTCAAAAAAATCAATAGCTGCGTAGATAGCGTAGCAGTAAAACCCTGTTGCTGATAAACAAAGTAGCAGCAGTGAATAAACAAGCACCATACCCAAGAAGCTATCGTCAAAATTAGGAACGACAACATGTCTCCACATATTTGCAATCTTCATAGAATCATTAGAAACTCCCTAGTGATGACTTTTTGAGTAAGAGCCAAGTTGGAGCAGCAATAAAAATGGACGAGTAAGCACCGCAGAGTAATCCTAGAAATATGGCGAGAGAAAACGCATGAAGTGGTTCGGCACCAAAGTAGTACAGGCAAAGCGCTCCTGTCACGACAGTTAATACTGTGTAAAGAGAGCGTCTTACAGTCTGACAGAGGCTGCGATTGACCAGACCATCCAATTCTTTAGATGTTGGGGCTTTGGATAGGTTTTCCCGGATGCGGTCAAAGATGACAATTGTGTCATTTACTGAATACCCAATGACTGTCAAGATGGCAGCAATGAACGTTACATCTATCTCGTACTTGAAAATCGCAAACATGCTGAGGACGAAAAACGCAGAATTCAGCACTCCCACAGTTGCAGCTAAGGCAAATCGCCATTCAAATCGTAGAGTGACAAAGATGAAGATTCCCAGAATGGCGAAGACAAGAGCATAGATAGCTTTCACGACCAATTCCCGCGCTACGGCTGGATCAGCCGTATTTTCTTGAAAGGCAACGCTGGGGCCATACGTTTTTTTAAACGCATCGATGATTCGATTGACTTCAGTGGCGTTCAGGACGTTATCAAACCTGGCAGCAATCTGATTGTTCTGGCTGCCGCCAATCACCACCGTAGCAGGCTTTATTCCTGCCTCTTCCATGATGGCTGTAGCTTTCTCCTGGTCAATGGGTTGAGAGATCGCCACATCCAGGGCTGTCCCAGCCTTAAAGTCAATATCGAGATTGAGGGGTGTAGTCAGGAGTGTGATAGCCCCAACCAGAGCAAACAATCCAGAAAGGGCAAAAAACCAAAGACGATATTTGACAAAATTAAAAACCCAAATTGAGGGTGGAACGATCCGGTTCACACCAAAGAATGCAGGACTTTTCACGGCCTGACTTTGAGACAGTAGGTTCAGCAGCAAACGGGCTAGGAATACATTGGTGACCAGGCTAACAAGAATGCTGAGGATCGTCGTCAGGGCAAACCCTCGAATCGGTCCAATACCAACAGCAAACAGCACAACTGCGCCAATCAGACCCGTAGCATTGGAATCTAAAATCGTCCGCAACGCTTGATGTTCGCCATCTTGAAGAGCAGGAACAATCGCTTTTCCCGACCGGAGTTCCTCCTTGACTCGCTCAAAAGAGAGAATATTCGCATCTGAAGCGATCCCAATTCCTAGGACAAAAGCGACGATGGCGGCGAGGGATAAAGTTGCATGAAGTATGTTGAAGACGACCAGCAGCAGCCACAGGTAGTTAATCAATGCGAACGCAGCGACCAACCCCGGTAGGCGGTAGATGGCTACCATGAACACGAGGATTAATCCTAAGGCAATAACTCCAGCCCCAAGCGTATCCTGCAAGTCTGCTGCACCCAAGACTCCACCCACAGTTTGGGAATACTTTTCGGTTAACTTGACTGGCAGAGTTCCGGGCTGGTTGAGGATAGCCCTCACCTGTTCGTTGCTGGAAACACCAGCCAGTTTCACTCGGATCAGGTTACTGCCCTCAACAATCACGTCGGGTTCAGCCACACCCAAAGCGTTGGCACGTGACCCCAAGATCTCCGCTGTTTTTAGGAGTGTTGCTCTATCAATTTTTCCGGGTTCTCCAGATTCAGCTACGTACAGCACCTCGTAGCCACCTCTAAACTCAAGTCCGATTCTAGTATTCTGTAGCAGCTTGGGAACTGTAAGCACGATCAACGCAGTGAGAAAAGCAATGAGGCAGAGGGCAAGAACTAGTTTTTTCATAGCTAACGAGTCGATGAGTTGCGGTCGAAGATTAGCTGAAGTCAGCAGCAAGGAACTGTTGTCGTCTCGGTCCCTTGCTGCTAGAGAGAACAGCATCTGACTCAAACGAGAACGAGATGAGTCATAGGTGAAAGGTTTTACCTTGCCTTCCTGCTACTTTTAGGAACTTGGGTGCTGCTGTGGGGAACACCCTCATTGTTTTCGTCGTTTGGGCCTGCGGTGGAGAGGATTCAACCATTGCCAGCATCGACCTTAACTTCTTTCTGGCCGAGAACCATGGCATAAACCAGGTTGCCATTTTCGTTCTCTAGCTTGATGCTGCTTGCCCTCAGCCTACTCATTTGAGTAGATTCAGCCGCTCGCTGGGCTTGCTGGCGGGTAATTTTAGCCAAGGACTGGAGCTGACTGTCCTGCTGTTGGCCATCATCATTTGTTTCGCCATCTCCGTCGCTAGCTTCGGGCAGTTCGGCGGCAATGCGAGCGGAGTTCACTGTCTGGCTTTGAGATCCCACCAACTTTGATGCTTCTGTACTATCGTTGACTTCACCATCTCCGTCACTGGCTTCAGAACTCTTAACCATATGACTTTGTGGCATGACAGCGACCGGAAGCGGCGCTTGCCGAGCCTGCACGACTCTCGCCAGATTACCTAGTCCTAAAGTACCGACGACCGTAGCAACCAGAACAACTTTTGTTGAGAGTTTCATAAGAGGAAATCACCTTTTTTAAGTTTGCATCCTCACTCTAAGAAACAAAAGTTAAGAACTAGAAAAGATTGACTATTAACTCTCAAAGTCACAAAGCAGAAAAACTGAGTGGTGCAGAAAACTCAATTGAGACTTCTGATAATAACGTGGTGACACGAGAGAACTCAATTTGGCAACAATACAACATTGTGTTAGTAGGAAAAGGTCGGCACAAATTTACCTTCTAGGTATACTAAACATCCCGGTCTACTGAAGATTTTCTGGTCAAATGCGGTCGGATTAGCAAATTGCCTCCAGTTGCCCAGGCCATTGAGGCGGTCCACCCTGCTAGAATATCGCTGGGATAGTGGACCCCCAAGTACAGCCTTGTCCAACCAATCGCCAGCACAAACAAACCTCCAGCTACCAAAACCAACCAGAACCACCGACTGCCCCAAGTCAAAACTGCCAAGGCTGCTACTAGGGTCATGCTGGACATCGCATGACCGCTAGGAAATCCGTAATCAAATTGTGGCGCAGGTGACTCCCATAGGTGGGGACGGACTCGATGTAGCAGTAGCTTCGCCGTTCGGTTAATGATGATGTTTCCCACTAGAGTAGTGACGAAGTAGGCAAGTTCGCGCCATCGTCGTCGGCCAAGCAGAACCAGCGCGATCGCGCTGGCAACAGGAAACACCCCCCAAAATACTCCCAGTTTGGTCAGCATCGCTGCGAAAACATCGAGTTGAGGCCGAGCCGTAGAGTGGATTGCCAACAAGATAGGGACATCCCAGGCAAAGCCACCATCGTTCTCCCAAACCTCCTCTGCCAGTTCCCCAAAGAGCTGCAAAGGTAAAAAAACTCCTACGAGTAACAGCAGTAGAGAGCTGCGACGGGCAACAATCATCTGTTTGAGAAAGGCGAGGAAAGACTGAAGAAGTTTCCCAACAGAGTTAAACATTCCAACTATTAAACTGCCATCAAGTCCCCAACAGCAAGTGTCACTGGTGATAAGATGTGCGTTTTTCCAGAGTGCGAAAGACAACTGGCACGAAAATTAGTGTGAACACTGTGGAGAGAGATCCCACCGATTAACCGCGATCGCCAGTGGCTTTTATACTCTGCCCCTGCACCTAAATCAAGAGTTAAAGGCATCAGACCCAGAACAGAGTGTAGTCATTAGAATTGGTCGGAGCCGCACGCGACCTGCCTCAGTTAAAGCGGATTCGACCGAACGACACCAAAGCCGACTAGTATATAATGAAGCATGAGGACAATAACAACACAATCCGTACCAATGTTTCTCCTGTTTTTATAAAGCTTAAAACTAAGATGAGCGGGGAGGTGTTGCCGTGCTGTTGTGTGGGTTTCAATAATCTTTATGCGGTTTCTCCAACCCTCATCTCTTCCCTCTCGTTTAGATTGGCTACTCCACGCTAAACGACAAAGGTCAAGAACTCGAAGAGATTTGCCCTAGCTATTTTTTAATAACCCTGTGGCAATTGCGCCTAAAATTGCGACTCCAAACACCAATCGATACCAAACAAATATCCAAGTGTTTTGGGTTTGCAAGAAACGCAGGAGCCACGCGATCGCTAGGTAGGAAAAAATTGTGGTAGAAATAAGTCCGACAATCATCGGCAGTATAGCCGTACTTCCTAACTCAGCTTGGAAAGCATCCTTGAACTCGACCAAGCCAGCTAATGTCACTGCTGGAATGCCCAACAAAAAAGAAAACCGCGCTGCCGTTTCTCGCTCCAATCCCATAAACAGCCCAGCCGTTAGCGTTGCGCCAGAGCGAGAGACGCCTGGGATAATTGCGAGAGATTGAGCGAATCC
>CAXUIV010000203.1:0-7765 GCA_964250875.1 uncultured bacterium | reverse complement strand
ACAGCCAACCCGTCCCGCACTGGGGTTGTGATGTCACCATTCACATCGGTTCTCCCCTCCGGGCAGCAGACTACAACACAGGCGCAATCAAGCAAAGCGCCAAACAGTTAACCACTGCTTTAGAAACGGCGCTTAAAAAACTAGGAAATGAGGAACTATAAGGGGGAAGGGGAAAAGGCGAAAGGCGAAAGGAAATGTCTTGTACCTCTTTGCCAGAAACCCCGTCGTACAAACTTTCCTCGTTCTTCAAAGATCAGTAAGGGGTTGAACCCGTGTAACACTCCTACCTCTTCCTCCTTTTCCCCTTACGCCCTTCGCCCTTCGCCTTTCCCCTTTCCCCCTTGGTGAAAAAACCAAACAGAGTTACTATACCTAAGGTTGTAATTAGGGCATCTTTGCCATAAGATGTACCATTCTAGGTAATTCTGTGTTCTCCTGAGGCAATAATTTCCTCCATGATCTTTGCTGGAATTCGCTTTCTCCGCTACACCTGCCTTTTTTCCCTAGCAGCTACGGCAGCCCTGGTACTGCCACCAGCCTATGCTCAGGCACCAACGCCAACACCATCAGCTACTCCCAGTCCTCCATCCGCTGACCCAATCAAGCTACCATCAGGTCCTAGTCAAGAACCTCTTAACTCACAAGATACGAACAACCTCCGGCCTCTAGTGCAGGAAAACAGCTTGTTGAGCGTGACGGGGGGACAGAAGCTGATGTCAGAAGCCAGCAATGCAGTTTCCTCCCAGAACTATCCTCTAGCTGCGCAGAAACTCCAGGAAGCGCGTCAGGTTTTTAATCAGTTGTCCAATTTTTATCAAGAATTAGCATCCAGCTTTTCAGGCATTGACAATCGAATTGCTGACAGCCAGCGCACAAAAGCGGGAGAGTCAGCGGAAAAGCGGGATGAAGCTACCTATCAGTTAGCGCTGGTACACAGAGCGCAAAATCAACCAGAACTAGCTGTGCCTCTGCTGGTTCAGATCATTCGCAGTCAGAACCCGACGCGAGATTTAGGCAAGAAAGCCTACCAGCAGCTGTTTGAATTGGGTTTTGTTGATGCTCCCTATCCTTTACAGGGTCAGAGTCAGCCAACATCTTCAACGAAATAGTTAAATTAGAGAAGATAACTTTCAACTCATTGTAATGATTAGCCCCCAGCAAGTTGAGGAGATGATTAAGGCGAGCTTGCCGGATGCCAGAGTTCAGGTGCAAGATCTGACTGGCGGCGGCGATCACTACCAGGTAACGGTAGTCTCATCCCAGTTTGAAGGCAAGGGACTGGTGCAGCAGCACCAGTTGGTGTACGGGGCATTGCAGCAGGCTATGTCCTCAGAAGCTATCCATGCTTTAGCGCTAAAAACTTACACTCACCAAGCTTGGAAGGAATAAGAGTTTATGACACCAGAACTGAAGAAACGTTTCGACGATTTGGTCAATCAGCACAAAATCTTGGTTTTCATGAAGGGGTCGAAACTCATGCCCCAGTGCGGTTTTTCTAACAATGTGGTTCAGATTCTGAATACATTGGGAGTCCCCTACGATACGGTTGACGTTTTGGCAGACAACGAAATTCGTCAGGGTATAAAAGAGTATTCCAACTGGCCAACAATTCCTCAACTGTACGTCAATGGTCAATTTGTTGGTGGTTCGGATATTTTAATCGAGCTATATCAGCAGGGTGAATTACAGCAGATGGTCGAAGTGGCTTTGGCATCGTAACTCAACTCTATGACTCAATAAAGGGTCACTGATTTGTAACTCGTAGCCAGTAGGTCGGGCTAAGCGACGGCGAAATCCAATAGGTTCTTAAAACTGTTGAGTTTTCTAGCCTCAGCTCAGCCCACTTGACCTATGCTTTTAGCTATGACTCAAAAATAATGAGGTCCATCCTCCTATAAACACATTCTAGAATTCTAATTTCTAGCGGTAGTAGTCTGTTTCAGGCTCTGGCTCTGGCAATTCAAAATTAGACGGATCATAGAGGTAGCGAGTAGCTTCCGCCTCTAAGCGGTGGATGAGGTGAGGCTCGATCGCATCGCTGTGCCTCAAAGCCGCTAAATAGCCGTCCAGGTAGAGGCGCATATCATCGCTACGATAACCCCGACTCCACATCTCAGCAAGGGCGTCGGTGAGTCTTTGATAGTAGCGGATGGTTTGAGTGTCCTGAAGCATAGGAGTAATTGTAAGAAGTGAGGAGGATTATAACGTGGATTTCAAATTACAGTAACGTCAGTTGTACGGTAGCTGAAGCTGCTTTGCACTCACCATAATTCTATTCTAGATAAATAGACCCCTGTGGACCTGTACCTCCTGAGTTATTTTTGGCGCTAACTTTGGTGCTAAGTAAGTGGGCAGAAATAAAGCAAACTATGTCGCGGAGTATAAATTGCCGGTTCTATACCAATGCCCTATGCCCGACTCCAACCAGTAACTTTGCATTGAGAGTAGCAATGGTTACAAAATATGGGACATGGCCTTTGTTACTTTTGGGAAGAACACAAAGGGATTTTGCCACTGTGGGTTCTGTTTGTATTCAAATTGTTGAGGGGAATCCGCATCTGCGATCGCTGCTCGGCTGGCACTTGCAACAGGCAGGCTACCGAGTGCATCAAGCCGCCAACCTTTACCAAGGGCGAGAGGTTTTTCTAACGTGCCAGCCAGCGTTGGTCGTACTTGATTCTGAACTCCCGGACGGTAATGGAATTGAGTTTTGCCGGTGGTTGCAGCAACAGCAACAGCCACTGATCTTGATATTGTCTGTCCGCAACACCGAGATAGATATCGTCGCTGGTTTAAAAGCGGGGGCAGATGACTATTTGACAAAGCCCTTCGGCATGCAAGAGTTTCTGGCGCGAGTAGAGGCACTAGCTAGACGTAACCGCACGCCCACCGCCCCAGCCCATCTGGATTACGGAGACCTTCAAATAGACTTGGTGCAGCGCCGTGTCCGCTTTCATGGTGAACTAATCGATCTCACACCTCAAGAGTTCAGCCTACTGTATGTTCTAGCCCAAGCTGGTGGAGTTCCCCTGAGCCGTTCGGAATTGCTCCGTCGCGCTTGGCCTGACGCTATTGACAACCCACGCACCATCGATACTCATATTTTGTCACTGCGTAAAAAGGTAGAGATTGACCCACGACAACCCAGCCTGATTCAGACCGTGCGCAACGTGGGCTATCAGTTCAACACGGAAACCCTTCATACTAGTATTGCCCAGCAAGCTGAGTTCTCTCGACGCCAGAAACTGGATGCCGAGTTAAGAAGTAGCCACACTCGCCAAGGCTTCAATCTGGCCAACAGCTAAGTGTTCACCGATATCTGTAGAGGGGTTGCCTGCGACGTCTCTAAAGGCCGAAAGCTGGCACTAATCACCTTAATTAAACGTTACTAGGACACAACCCATGACGATTGGCACATTGGGATTTAGCTTCTAGTCATAATTTCACATGACTTTCTCCTCATGTCCAGCCAACTCCAGGGACTTAAGATAAGAGCAACATTAAACCACGCAGGATAACTTTTATGCGTTTGACAATGCGTTGGACCAGACTTTTTCCCCTATTGACTGGAACACTCATTCTGATGATTTCAGTTGAAGAATCCTTACCCAGCAATAGCTTCAGCTACGGACAGCGGACAATGGACCACCTTTACGAGAAATAGGCTTGAGTTCGTAGTCGCTTTGTTAGAGCTTGCTACAGAATTATCAAGATTGATACAGTTCTGCTGAAGCTGAACATGTAAGCTTGAATCGAATTAGACGTTTCTACTGCCCGGGTGACCGGGCTTTCTTTGTTCTTAATCGCTTCAATGCGGATTCTGGGACCGACAAGTCTGTAATGTGGCGTATGGTGTTAGCATTTCCAGTATGTCTACGGAAGCATTGCGTTAGGCTTAGAAGCTAAGTTTGACAAGGAATAAACCAATAGGTTAGCCCGGTCATCCGGGCTTTTTCTTGGGAAGGCAATTGCGCTCAAGATAGACAACCACAAAAGACTTCCGGGAAAAATGCATCAAGAATTGGAACTGGAGCAAGAATTAGAGCTAGAAGTTGCTTACATTCTCAGAACGAATGGCAGTTACGAGTATCTAGAGATCATGCAGCGGGCAGAGATAATTAGATTTTTATCGTTCTCAAGAACAGAGGTTGTACTAGTGGTCGATTGCCAGAAGTTAGACGATGCTATGCAGCTATACAGTCGATGGAGACACCATCTGAGTACAGTTGTCTGCCGGTTTGGGATTGCCCACCATTTTCTAATTTACGCCCAAGGTCAGCGTTTAGGTAACACTCAGCGTGTTGTTTGAGCGCAGCCCAATATCGAGTCAACAGCTGCTTGTGTACCATAGCGTGTAGAGACGCTGCATGCACCGCCTCTACATACAACCACTCACCATCAAATAGGTGTAGCCGCAATTCTCGCTAGAGCATCCTTCATGTTAGGCGGCAGTTGGCGCATAATCTTGCCTTTTTCTCGGTCAACCGCCACCAATGTCACCCGCGCCGTCGCGTGGAGTTGCTGCCCATCCAAAGATTGAATCTGGTAATCCCAATTAATCCGGACGCCGCTGACTTCCGCCATGCGCGTCCTCACAACAGCCGCCATCCCTAACCGAATTGGGCGGTGGTAGCGCACGGAAAGCTCTACTACTGGTAAATCACACCCCAATGCTACAAGGTCGGCAAACTCGATGCCAATAGAGCGCAAGCAATCCACTCGCGCTTCTTCCATCCAGGCTAAATAACAACCATGCCAGACAATACCTGCATAGTCAGTGTGGTGGGGTTGCGCCCGTACCGGATATTCAAACCAGTCCGCAAATGTGATCGCTGGCGGATTTTGCATGGCGCTAGTAGGTGGCAATGGCGGAGATGTTGATTTGTCTTCTAACACGTTGCAGATCGTCCTTGAGAGTTAATAACTCGTAATTCTGAAGTTATTTTAGCTATTGCAGTTTAGTTAAATCGTAAAAATCATTAAGTCGTATTAATACTGAAGCTTGGTGATTATTCCTCCTCTAGACTTGCATTTGAAACCACATAATCAATTATGAAAAATCTGGAGGTAAAGGCTGGAGCATTGAAAATGCCAGTCTAGACCTCCGTAGATAAAAAAGCGTAGTGGCGTTTAGTACAAATCAAAATTTGAATATGAAAGGCTTAGTGGCTCGCGTATTCCAGCTACAACGCAAATCTCCGCTTAGGAAGCTGGGACATCAGGCAGAATGGCAGCCGCAGAAAAGGTCAATTTCTCTCGTGCTGATAGCCAGCACAATTTTGGCTGTGGGTGCGACTGCGCTCAGCAGCTATCAGATAGTTCGGGGTTTAATCCTCAACAGTTTGCAAGCAAACGCCATCATGCAAGTCCAGAAAGCAGGGGATGAGATCGATGAGTGGTTAACAACCCTACGTTCTCAGGTAGAAGTTTTAGCTAATACCCCAGCAGTTCGATCTTTGGATTGGTCAGTTGCTGAACCTTACTTGCAATTAGAACAGGATCGGCTGTCGGATTTTTATCTGCTTCAGGTAGCAAAACCAGATGGCTCCAACTACACAACTATTAAAGGCTTATCACCTAACATCAAGGATCGCATCTACTTTCAACGGGCAGTGGCAGGAGAAGTCAATGTTGACGATCCAATAATTGGACGCATCACTGGCACACGGAACTCTCACATCACGGCTCCCATCTGGTCTGTTCCCCGTTGTCAAGTAGGTCAAACTCCAAAGCGGGCAGCGATCCGTGTTCGCAGCCTAGCTTTCTTTCATCTTCCCAATATTCCTTGCCAGCAGGCTCGACCGATTGGAGTACTCTCCGGTTCCGTCGCAGTAAAACACGTATCAGAAATCGTAGAGAAAATATCTAGTGGAGAGGGAAGTTACGCCTTTGCGCTTGATTCCCAAGGCCACCCTATTGCCCATCCCAATAAGCACCTGCTGGAATCCAATAGTTTTTTAACCGCTGCTGACCCAGCCTTGGCCAAAATTTCTCAAGCAATGGTAAACCATCAGCGGGGAATGCAGCTGGTGCAGATGGAGGGGAAGTGGGTTTACGTTGCCTACTTACCGCTGCGTCAAGCAAATTGGTCGCTGGCATTGGTCATTCCTCGTGCCAATTTAGAACGTCAATTGGTACCGCTCAATCTGCTAGCGTCAGTTCTAGGAGTACTCCTCGTCATGGCAACGCTCATTGCCCTATGGCAAATTCAATCTTTCGAGCAAACCCGTGCTTATGCCAAAAAACTCAAATCCACCTTAACAGAACTGCAAAGCACTCAGGCTCAACTTATTCAGACAGAAAAAATGTCTAGTCTGGGTCAACTGGTAGCTGGCGTGGCTCACGAGATTAATAACCCCGTCAACTTCATCTACGGAAATATTGCCCATGCCAGCCAATATACACAAGACTTGCTGTACCTAGTGCGCCTCTATCAACAGAGTTGCCCTCATTCCAGTGCTGCAATTCAAGCTGAGGTAGATGCTATCGAGTTGGAATTCCTTGCTGAGGATTTACCAAAGACGCTGGCATCAATGAAGATAGGTGCTGAACGCATCCGAGAGATTGTGCTAAGTCTGCGGAACTTTTCTCGCCTTGACGAAGCAGAAATGAAGCTTGCGGATCTGCATCAGGGAATTGAAAGTACCCTACTTATCTTGCAAAATCGCCTGAGAGCAAAGCCAGAACATCCCGGCATTGAGGTGATTAAAGAGTATGGCAATCTACCTAAAATAGAGTGTTACCCTGGGCAATTAAACCAAGTGTTCATGAATGTCTTCAGCAATGCTATTGATGCATTAGAAGAGTTGTTTGTCAATCGTCAATTATCCTCTGTTAGTAGCATCAAACAACGGATCATGGACCACGGAACACAGACCACTCCCACAATTCAAATCCGTACCGAGGTGATAAATGACCGAGTTCTCATTCGGATCAAGGACAATGGGCCTGGAATGACAGCAGAAGTCGGTGCCCGTCTATTTGACCCCTTCTTCACGACTAAAGCTGTGGGCCAGGGTACAGGTTTGGGGCTAGCCATTAGCTACCAAATCGTAGTCGAAAAGCACGGAGGAGTCTTGAAATGCCGTTCAGAACCGGGTCGAGGAGCTGAGTTTTGGATTGAACTTCCAAAGCAAACACCTATCTAAGTAGAGAGTTTTGAGTTGAATTCAAAACTCATAATTCATAACTTCTTTTCACCTAGATGCTGAGCATAAAGGGACGACACTTGCTTCTCTAGCTTGTCACAGCACTCGCGGACGAGATGGAGACCTTCATCCCTAGAAATTTCAGCAGTCGCAGGAGCAAACTTTTGCAGAATTTCTGCCTCTGTAGTCGGATGGGTGGCAATTGAGGCTTTAAGTTTTGTCAGATATTGTACTCCTTCACCACCTTCTGAAAGGGCGAACTTCAAAATGGAATCTAAGTAAGCCGTAACATCAGGATGTTTAATTCCCTCAGTAGCGGCAGCGTAAAGCAGATCACCATTAAGATACTCGAAATCAGGTACGCAGAGCTGACTTCCATTCCACTCGAATGTACGGACTCCCTTCTCTGGTGTGACCGTTAAGTTCTCCTGCCGCACTCGGTTCGCCACGTTGGAGACAAGTGCAATCAGCGCCAGAATGACTTCAGGGTAATTGCTGTCTATATTGCGCAACTCCACTGTACCCAGATCGTTCAGCCGCACTGGATTCCAGCTGGTATCGAGTATCCCTCCCGCTTCTAAGAACAGGTGGCGCTCGACTCCGGCTTTGTCCATTGC
>CAXUIV010000202.1:0-7842 GCA_964250875.1 uncultured bacterium | reverse complement strand
GTTATTAACGATGGAAACAATGTCGTGTTGCTGAGTCTAGCAAGTGTGTGGGAAATGGCAATTAAGCAAAGTATTGGTAAATTAAACTTCAGTTTGCCGCTTCAGACATTTGTCGAACAGCAACTTAGCCTTAATGATTTTCAGTTGTTAGACATTGGAATAGATGAACTCGCAGTTGTTGCTACCTTGCCCTTGCATCATCGAGATCCATTTGATCGCTTGCTGATTGCTCAGGCAATTATGGGAGACGTTCCCATCATAGGTGCTGATATTGCATTTGATGCCTATCCGATTCAACGGTTATGGTAAAGGCTCCCCTGAACTTATTGCGTTAAGTCAAACTTATGCTTCAGATGTGTCTCATCCCTTGACAAAATCCGATGACGGGGATTTGGGGAAATCTTTAGCGCTAAGCATCAAACCCAATTGTGTGTACGCGATCGCCCGTCAAACCCAGCTTTACCCGCAACACTTCGTACATAACCCTGGATAATTCGCGGCGACATAGGTTCTGATTCCCGACTACCAGTTTAGCCAAAGCCAATGCTGAGACAGATGCCAAAATCGCATCCAGCTTCTTAACAATGAGAGAGAACTGTAGTTGAGTGATTAGCTGATCTGGAGCAAACATCCGGCCATTCAGCGCCGATATTAGCCCTTTCGCATACAGAGTTTCGATCGCGGCATAAGCCCAGTGTGTCGGCGGTACATCCGCAAAAGCAGGAGTGTTCGGCGTTACTAGTGGGAACCCCAAAAGTCTCACCAGCGTTGCCGACACCGTAGCACGACTGACGTCGCCTTGCGGCTGAAAACTCAGATCGCTGCTGTCGCTGCTTACGATATCGGCAGCCGCAAGCACTTGAATGGCCTCAAAATCAGGGTCATCTGTGGCTACGTCATTGAACCAGAAAAGCGGAACTCCATAGCGAGCGAGCTGTCCCTGTAGCTGCCGCTTGAGAGCTTCATTTGTCACAATGTCTCGGACGTCAACTCCCTTGCTTACAGCCAAGGCAGCCAAATGCCCTCCCGCTTCGCCGATCGCCCACTCGACTGGATGCACCCGATAAGCTGCATTGGTGATGTGGGTTGTGCCGATGCTTTTAGAGGATAAAACCAAGCCGTCCGTGTTGATTGGAATCAGCGCTCCTAAAGGAATGGTAAAGGGCAAGGCATGAAGGTGATCGCCAGGGAGACTAACTTGACCCAGCGCCATGTTCCCATGAATATCGAAGTAGTGATACTGACCAATCCCGATGCTATCGTCAAAGCATCTAGCCCGTGAGCTTTCAGGAAAAAAAGCTTGAGCCACATCTTCATGCCGGACTGTCGTCAGCGCCACACCGCGACGAGCCTCACGAATGTAAGGTTCTAATCCGATACCGTCACTGGTCCAGGTTAGATCAGGACGCGGTTTCAAGCCGTTGATCTGATTGTGTAAAAAGTAGGCATAGGCAGCAGCGCGATCGCGTGCCCGTTGAATGTGAAGCTGACGTTCTGCACGACTGACACCGAGTAGTACGCCCAGACGGTAGTCGTTACCGCAGCAGCGAGGAGTGCTGTCATTTTCATCCCTGGGGCTGGTACTCCAGCTGATGACTGCAACGTCACCGATACCGTCGGCTGCACCGCGCTGTAATCGACGGTAGTCGAAGATGCTACCGCTGCTATAGAAGTCACGCGGCACAAGTCCCTGTTGACTTTTGATCCAAAATGTGCTGGTGAAGTCATTAGACTGGAGCCATGATTCCAGGTCATACCCAGGGGGCGGTTGAAAGCTAAACGTGCCTGTGGGCGTCCGTTCAACCAGAACGCCAAATGTAATCGACTGCTGACACAGCGGCTGCGCCTGTTCGGGCAACCTTTGCTCACCTGTCTCACTACGTTTTTCTTGACCAACGCGAGACTCAATGTTTCCTATCTCTAGTAGGTCCCCCAAGTCAGTTGCTTCAATGACAATTTGACCCGCTACCGTAAAACTCCCACCCTGCTGAACATCCCGGAAGACGACTCCTGTAACTCGGCGGAGGCGACCCTTTTGGCTGGTAATCACCTGAACTGGTTCAGCAAACGGAATCAAAATCAGTCTTCTTTGCGCCAAAAAAGGTTCAAGAGCTTCATTGAGCGCCCGCGCCGCCGTGACTGTTGTCACACTAAAAGAACTAACCCAACCACCTCCAGGATTTCTAACCACCTGACCATTAACTGGCTGCGATTCACGCTGGCGCTGACGGAAGTAACGTTGCGTCTTAGAAACGGCATACGTCTCTCCATTCGGAGACGCGAGTTCCTTGCCGTCATCCGACGCTGGCAACGCTTGGGCAGTGAATTGTCCTCCCAAAACCTGCGTTGGCTGCACCAGACAGACAACCACCTGCGGGTTGGCGTTCAATGCTCCAAGCGTTGCTGAATACGCGGCAGTAGACCCGCCCACAATCAAGATGGGGTAGGCTAGCTCTGCGCCATCGTGCGGTCGTGTAAAGGCAGCATCGCTAAAAATTCCATTCGGTTGCGCTAGGGCATTATTCATTCTCTTAATTGTGCAACTACTCGTTCAGCGTAGTGGGAATACCTAGCACGGAACAGGGAAAATCAGCACCTAGTTCTTGCACAACCGGATGACTGACGGAGTTACAGCCCAAGAACAATAAAGTTGCAGCTTCTGACTCCACAACTTTCTTAAGTTCCGCAGCGACGCAGCCGAACCGGAGATGAGCTTTGCAGTACTCTCCCCATTCTTTAGCTAGAGAACGCGCCTGCCATAAAATCTGGTCTGCTTGCTCAAAGCGGTCATCGTAGAATACAGCGCTGAGGTAAGACGGATCGATCAATGTTGTTCGTGTTGCTGCTAGGGCTTGCCCGGATTGAGTCGGAAGTGTGGCAGATCTTGATGCTGCCGCTACCAGTTGAAGCGGCATTTGATCGATTGATGTGCTTCTGGTGTATGCTTCCAAACCGAAGTCATTGCCATATTGTCTACCTTCATCAACAACGTAGACAACCTGAACTGTAACCTGCTTTTGAGTGGCTAAACGAGTTTGATGGGCAATCCACAACGTCACATCCAAAGCTGTTTGACTGCTAGGAGATCTGTTGTACCCAACGATTAAATTGACTGATTTGTTCTTCGCAGTCGCAGATGCTGCTCCTGGCAGCAACACCATTTGCTCAATCAAGTCATTTCGACCCATAGCGCTTTGCAGACGCTCCAACATTGGCTTAATGTTCACAGTAGCCTCTCTCGAAGGAAACGGGTGACGGATGATTGGGTCAAAAACGGATGGCCGAACAAGACAATCCGTCAGGAGACCTCCAAGGTGCTGTAAAAGCCAAGTCTTGGGTGTTCCTACCATTGCCGACGGAGTTAGCTGACGGGCTAAGACTGGAAGGTGTCTTTCTCAATCTGAGATTAGCCCCAAACATTGGTTCCTCCGCTTCAGGCCCAGATGCAACCACTGGCTGCTAGTCCAGGCTGAATTAGGCTACCCACTCAACAACTAACATTAAAGATAGCGTATCTACTCGCATCGGTTGAAGTAGCGCTTTAGAATATTCAAAACCCGGTCGTGGATGAATGATTCGCGTGCGACAACCGTTAAACTGATTGAATCAGGGAAATGCCCTCAGTCAAATGCCTGAAAGTGAGCCATATGAACTGTACGCAACTGCTGGCTGAGAAGATTGACGAAATTGTAGAGCGCTGGGTTAACGCAGTTTGCCACTGTCGGCAGATCGACCGGGCTGAAGAGCTAGACCACACAGCTGTGCGAGATCATATTCCCTGTGTCCTCGCAGCAATGGCAACTGTGCTGTCTCAACCGCATGACAGCGATATTCGGGCGATCGCCGAGGCAAGTCTAGATCACGGGACGCTTCGGGCTGAACAAGGCTTCGATCCCACGGCAATTGCGCAGGAGTATCATCTGCTGCGTCGGGAAATTTTTGCGGCTTTAGAGCCAGAACTGCTGAAGGGATCACCTGCCGAAGTGATTCGAGTCTTCTGTCGGGTTGACGCTGTAGTGGATGAGGCAATTACTCAGTGCTTTAAAAGCTATGTAAATCAGCGTTTATCGGAGTTAGAAAAACTAGAAAGTCATTTAAGACTGACCAATCAAGAGCTAAATCGCCTCATTCAGGCTAATCAAGAAAACTTTTCTCAGCTGGCTCATGAATTTAAAACTCCCTTGACTTCGATTATTGGCTACTCAGAGCTGTTTTTGCGCTCTTCTCGCCAAAATCCTGATCTGAAAGACAACTTTCCTAGTATTGAGAATATTGAGCGAGTTTTACGCAACGGACGGCAGCTACTTCACCTTGTGAATGATGCCTTAGAACTTAGCCGCTGCGAGGCAGGGAAGATGCAGCTGCGTCTCGCACCGACTAACGTGTCCTCTGTCATCAATGGTGTGATAGAAGTTATGCAGCCTCTGGTTGGTTCAAAGGAGATAGAAATCGTCATCGACTGCGATCGCGCTCCTGAAAGGGTTTTAACTGACTACCTGCGACTACAGCAGATTGTCATGAATCTGATCAGCAATGCGATTCGCTATACCGATGCGGGTTCGGTGCAGGTAAATTGCCAGATGCTGAGCAATGAGCAGTGGGCGATCGCCATCTCTGATACTGGTAGAGGAATTGCGCTAGAGGACCAAGCCCGGATCTTTGATCCCTACTTTCGAGTTGGTTCTGACAACCAGTCATACCTGCCCAACAGCACTGGCTTGGGGTTGGCGATCGTCTCTCGGCTGGTGACACTGTTGCAAGGCAAGATTGAGCTAGTCTCACATGTTGGAATCGGATCTACATTCACTGTCACTCTGCCTTTGGAAATCAAATTGTTAAAATCAGAGTTGACGGCATCGACAGCTCAATCGGGTTGATTGGGATACGGAGTTCGGGGTTCGGAGTGCAGAGTTTGGGCGATATCGTAGTTGCGACTTAAAATAGGTTAATCTGCGAGATTTCTGCACATATTTCTCCCCCGCATCTAAAGCACGATGGACTTTGGTCAATTACTTGTTGGTAAAACTGACACAATTATAGAAGACTGGGTCGAAGCCGTTCGCCAAGATAGACAGATCGAGAGCGCCGATCATTTGTCCCACACCGCTATACAGGACCACGTTTCTCAAGTCCTTGCAGCGATGGCAACAGTGCTTTCCCAATCTCAGCAGAGTGAAATTCAGCCGATCGTGAAGGCGAGTTTGTACCACGGCGTTCTCCGGGCTGAGCAGGGCTTTGAACCAACAGAAATTGCTCGGGAGTATCGAATCCTACGCCAGGTGATCTTTTCTACCTTAGAGGCAGAACTGTTAAAGGGAGAACCCGTAGAATTACTGCGAGCAGTTCGTCTCATTGACACCACAGTGGATGAAGCTATTTCCCAATGCTTCAAAAGCTACGTAGATGAGCGGTTGCGAGAACTAGAACATCTGCAAAGTCATTTAAAACTGACGAATCAAGAACTGACGCGCTTGGTTCGCACAGGTCAAGACAATCTCACACACCTCGCTCACGAACTAAAAAATCCTCTGACTTCGATTATCGGCTACTCGGATATGTTTTTGCGCTCTTCACGCAAGCACCCTGAGGTAAAAGACACCTTTGCAAATCTGGAACACATTGAGCGCGTGCTGCGCAATGGCAGACACTTACTTCGCCTGATCAACGATGCCTTAGAGGTTTCCCGCTGTGAGGCTGGGGAGATGAAACTACAGCCAGCACCAACACATGTGCGGTCCTTAATCGACAGCGCGATGGAAATGTTGGAGCCTTTAGCCCGGATGAAAGATTTACAGATGGTTGTTGATTGCGATCAGGCCCCTGAAACAGTTCTGACAGACTCGTTGCGACTACAGCAGATTGTGACGAATCTGATCAGCAATGCCATTCGCTACACCGAGGTGGGAACCGTTGAAGTAAAGTGCCAAGTGCTAGCTGATGACAAGTGGGAAATTTCAGTTTCTGACACCGGCAGGGGAATCGCCCCAGAAGACCAAGCCCGAATCTTTGAACCCTTTTTTAGAGTAAACTCCAACACTCAGCCCCGCCTGCCCGATAGCACTGGCTTAGGATTGGCAATTGTTTCTCGGCTGGTAGAACTACTTCAAGGCGAAATTAAGTTAACCTCACAAGTCGGAGTCAGCTCAACTTTCACAGTGATCTTCCCACTAGAAATCAAGACGACTGCTAGCAAAAGTGGCGTTGCTTGATCGGAGTACGAATCATTAGACCTTTGGGACAAATTTTTTTTACCTCTCGCAGAGGCGCAAAGACGCAAAGAAGAAAGCCAAGCAAAGGACTTTTGCCAAAGATCTAGTCTTTGTACCTTTTTACTTCGCGCCTTTGCGCCTTTGCGAGAGCTTTTCATCCGTCGATGCCCTCTGCCCTTAACATATTTTCATCACCTTGTCTCTTTCTGTTCAGGCATAGTGTTATCAATGCCTAGTTGACTGAGTTTTGACGCCAGTCAGCTCAAGCAGTTAACAAATTAGCTAGGTTTTTAAAAACTGCCTGAATAACAACCCCATAAAGAAGAAAAAAGGAGAAAAATATGGATAGTGCAAAGGCTTTAGCGGCCCTTGCAGCTCAACGCTGGCGGGTAGCGTTATGGCTCACATGTGCCATGATGTTCATCTACTTCGGCTTCATCCTGCTCATTGCCTTCAATAAACCCCTCATGGGGTCATCAAAACTCATCACTGTTAAAGTAGGGTTAAACTCTTCATTCAAAACCCAAAACTCAAAACCCAAATGCCCGCACTCCTCATTCCTGCATTTCCCCTGACGGCTGTAGTCGGTCAAGACGCGATCAAATTGGCCCTGCTGTTGGCAGCAGTTGACCCAAAGTTGGGGGGAGTGGCGATCGCTGGTCGTCGCGGTACGGCCAAATCTGTCATGGCTCGCGCCCTCCACGATCTCTTGCCACCGATTGAGGTGGTTAAGGGTTCTATCAGTAATTGCGATCCTAGCTACCCTGAAGAGTGGGATGACCAAAC
Source organism: uncultured bacterium (assembly GCA_964250875.1). Taxonomy (GTDB): domain Bacteria; phylum Cyanobacteriota; class Cyanobacteriia; order Cyanobacteriales; family Chroococcidiopsidaceae; genus CAXUIV01. Next base: position 847 of record CAXUIV010000202.1, on the reverse strand, counting down.
GAGGCTGCTTGTGGGATCGCCTCGGATAGTGGAGGGGCAAGATGCTCTCAGCTCAATAGAAACAGAGGTCATTCCCGCGCCGTTTGTGCAAATTCCGCTTGGAGTTACAGAGGATCGGCTGTTGGGTTCTGTAGATGTAGAAAAGTCTGTGAAACAAGGGGAATCCGTGTTTCAACCTGGTTTACTGGCCCAGGCACATAGGGGAGTGCTTTATGTGGATGAAGTTAATTTACTGGATGACTTAATAGCTAACCAACTCTTAACTGTATTGACTGAGGGACGCAACAGGATTGAGCGAGAGGGCATCAGTTTTCAACATCCCTGTAAGTCTCTGTTTATTGCTACCTATAACCCCGAAGAGGGAGCGATTAGGGAACATCTGCTAGACAGAATCGCGATCGCCCTTTCAGCTGATGGAGTCCTGGGTTTAGATGAACGAGTGCAGGCGGTAGACCAAGCCATTCAATATTCCACCTCTCCCCAAAAATTTCTCACTCAGTACGACGAAGACCTTGACGATCTCAAAACCCAAATCATTCTGGCAAGAGAATGGTTAAAGGATGTCTGCATCACCCAAGAGCAAATCGCCTATCTTGTTGACGAGGCAATTCGAGCTGGGGTGCAGGGGCATCGAGCCGAGCTATTTGCGACACGGGTTGCCAAGGCGTCTGCTGCTTTGGATGGACGAACCGAAGTCGTAGCTGAGGATTTGCGTCGGGCTGTGGAATTGGTAATTGTGCCACGGGCAACGGTTGTGCAAACGCCTCCAGAAGAAACCCCACCACCCCCGCCACCGCCGCCTCAAAGTCAGGACGAACCCCAGGATGAATCGGAACAGGAGCAGGAG
>CAXUIV010000201.1:0-7869 GCA_964250875.1 uncultured bacterium | reverse complement strand
GTGATGGGGTGATGGGGTGATGGGGAGAGAAGATGAAGTTACTTTTTGTTTCCACTCCTGTTGGTCCACTTGGTACTGGGCTTGGAGGCGGCGTTGAGCTAAGCTTACATAATATTGCGCAGGAAATGCTCCGGCGGGAACACACTCTACAGATTGTTGCTCCAGCAGGCTCGAAAGTATTTGACGAAACCTCTGCTCCCACTTCCCTTTTTTCCATTGTGCAGATTCCTGGACGACTGCAAATCATTGCTCAAAGTCAGGAGCGCACTGCTTCAGTCACCATGCCGGGAGACAGCGTACTGGCAAATATGTGGGATTATGCTCGTCAAGTACAACGTGAATACGACCTGATTGTTAATTTCGCCTACGATTGGCTCCCGTTCTATTTAACGCCTTTTTTCAGTCGTCTGATCGCCCATTTTGTGAGTATGGGTTCGCTTTCTGAGGCAATGGATCGGGTAATTGCCCAAGTGGCAGCTCACTTCGGCACGGTTGGCTTCTATACTCGATCGCAGGCGATGACGTTTCCTTTGGTGCTGGAGTGCGGCAAGCCTCTGCACTGTTTGGGCAGTGGAGTTGACCTATCCCTCTATCAGTTTTCCAGTCAGCCGCAACCCTGGTTAGCCTGGTTAGGTCGAATTGCTCCAGAAAAAGGTTTGGAGGATGCTGTCGCAGCAGCTCAGTTTGCGGGCATTCCCTTAAAAATTATGGGTAAAATGCAGGATGAAAGCTATTGGCAGCAAATTTGCCAGGACTACCCGGATGCACCAGTGGAGTACTTAGGCTTTCTGCCTACGGTTGAATTACAGAGCGTCGTGGGCCAGTGTCGAGCTTTGCTGATGACGCCTCGTTGGGTAGAAGCATTTGGCAATGTGGCAATTGAAGCGCTTGCCTGTGGTGTGCCGGTGATTGCCTATCGTCTTGGTGGCCCAGCTGAAATTGTTCAGGACGGTAAGACGGGCTTTTTGGTGGAACCGAACAGCGTGGCTGGTTTAGTAAATGCGATCGCTCGTCTGGATGAAATTGACCGCTCTATCTGTCGCCAAGTGGCTGAAAGTGAATACTCTTTAGCAGCGTTAGGCGATCGATTTGAACAGTGGTTCCAAGATTTACTGGAGCAAAAGGGTTGAATTGGCCACTGTCTTTTTGTCAACCCCCACCACCTTTGAAACCAGGAGATCTCCTGCGGGTTATTGCTCCTAGTGGAGCCTTGCGAGAACTGGATGCTTTGCAGTTGGGAGTGGAGATTTGGCGATCGCGTGGTTACGAAGTAGAACTTAGCCCCGGTCTTAACGAGCGATCAGGCTATCTAGCTGGAACAGACGAAAGTCGCCGTCACCAGCTACTCAATGCTTGGCAAGATTCATGTCGCGGCCTTCTCTGTGCTAGAGGTGGTTATGGCAGCACCAGACTTCTAGAGGATTGGACATGGCCTTGTAGAGACGTTGCATGCAACGTCTCTACAAAATGGTTGATTGGCTTTTCTGACATCACCGCACTTCTTTGGAGTCTCGGTTCCGTGGGGATTTCAGGCGTTCACGGTGCTGTACTGACTACCTTGGCATCAGAACCAGATTGGTCAATTCAGCGACTGTTTGACTGGGTGGAGGGTCGCCCCCTTGCTCCCCTTAAAGGTCAAGGTTGGCGTGGCGGTACAGTGAGCGGTGTTCTACTACCGGCTAATCTCACCGTTGCCACCCATCTACTCGGCACCCCAATTCAACCTCAGTTAGATGGTGTCATTCTCGCTTTGGAGGATGTGACAGAGACCCCCTACCGCATTGACCGACTGCTGACGCAGTGGCGATTAAGCGGGGTGCTGTCAAAAGTCCGAGGCATTGCCTTGGGACGATTCAGTCGGTGTGAAGCTCCGCCTAATATTTCCAGCTTTGCCATTGAAGAAGTGCTGCGCGATCGCCTTGCCGACCTCGATATTCCCATTGTCTCTGATTTACCATTCGGTCACGATGGGCCAAATGCCGCTTTACCAGTCGGCATTGCAGCAACTCTGGATGCCGATCAAGGTGTCCTGAGTTTTGGCATTACAAAGTAGGGGCGAGGGTAAACTGAGTAGTCACCGCTCAACTTAGCTGTTAGGCGTGCTACGCTTCTCCTGTGGACGAAAGCCAAATCATGGAGTCCCTGCAAAACATCAGTCCAGTTAGTGTGCGCGTGTTGACCCCCGTCGATGCCGAAGCGTACCGTGCCGTTCGCCTGCGTGCGCTTCACGAACAACCGCCTGCTTTCGGCTCGCTCCCCGAAGTCGAGCCAAACCTATCTGAGACTGCTAAGAGACTTGCGGAAAGCGATGAGCGTTGCTTCTTTGGAGCGTTTCAAGGCGAGCATCTTATCGGCATCATCCGGCTCTCTCGCTATTCAGCACTCAATGAGAAGCATCGTGCTTATCTTGGGGGTCTCTATGTCCTGCCCCCGTTTCGTCGTCATGGTTGCGGACGAGCGCTTAGAAGCAGAACATAAAGCGAAGGAAGCTTATGTGATGACCTTGCTGGAACATAGTGATGTCAGTATCGGACTGGCAGCCAAACTGTTGGGTGTAGAACGTTGGCAAATCTTCGACTTGATGGATATCCACCACATTTCGCTGTTTGATGACACACTGACGCAGGAAGACTTAAAGCGTCAAGTAGCCCAAGCCAAGATTGCTCTGGAAAAATACAAGGGATAGAGCTTAGCCTACACCAATTCTTGTTGGTGAGTGAGCTGCCGATCCAATGGACTATCCATCGGCTGGTTGTACAGCACCATCGTGGTACTGGGATTGCACTCAAACCCGATCCGTTCATAGAACTGCTGCTTGTGGGTGGTCATTAAGTAGACGCGCTCTACTCTGCTCAGAAGGGGATGGCTTAAAACAGTTTCAACTAACTTGCGCCCCAGCCCACTTCCTTGGTATTCCGGGTGGATAATGACATCCCAAATTGTGGCTCGGTAAACCCCATCCGATGTAGCTCTAGCAAACCCGATGAGCTGCTCTCCATTCCAGACGCTGACTACTGGGTTGCTATTAGCGATGGCGATGCTTAAGTCTTCGAGGCTACGGTCTTGCGCCCAAAAAGCCGTCAGACGAAATAATTTCTGAAGCTGCTCAAGATCTATTGGAGATTTGCGATCGCAGAATTGAATATGACTACAGTCCATGTATTTGTTTCCCGCCTCTAACGCAGTTGTAGGTAGTGAGGCGCGTTCCTTCAGGGCTAACCCCTACTTCCGTCTACCCATGAAACACAGACTAGCTCTGAAGTCAGCTCAATGGGAGAGATGAACGTTTTATTTCTTTAAGTTTAGGTTAACACAGCACAAAAAGAAGCAGATTTAACTTAACTAATAGGACTTATAAGATTAGCTGATGCCTTACAAAGGAGTCAGATGGCTACTGAAGTGGCTCGAACAAGAGCAGCTAGCTGCGAAATAACCGTGTGTACTGGGTCTCGTGAGCCATACTTGCTAAAGATAATCCCCAACTGCAACTATTAAGCTCGTCATCCTCTAAAGTTAGGATTTCTTCAGTCGCACAAACGATGTTGTCATGCAGCTCTAACAAAAGTTGCTGCCCTGCTGTTTGTCCTAAAGGAATCAGCTTGACTCCAGCCGTAACCAGATTTGTGGCCCAACTGTGCAGGTAGCCAAGGAGGGCAGAGGTAGGTGTGATTTGCCAATAGGCAGCAGCAATACCAAAGGCGATCGCGAAATTGCAGGGCAGACCAGCCGCATTTACTAGAGACTGAAGTGATCCTCTCCCCGTCTTTACTGCCTGCATTTTCAGCAATAGTCGCACCAGAGATTGACCCATCTGCCAGCTTTGCTGACGTAACTCTTCTGTCTCTATAAGGGCAGAAAGCCATGCATTCCAGCGAGTCAGAGCTTCTAAATTCTCCAACTCAATAGCCCGATAAGCCCGCACCATCACCGCTGCATCCAGGCGGATGGCTCCACAATACAGTTCCTGCTCTAGCCAATGCTTCAGGCTTCGCTCACTGTTAATCTTGCCAACATCAACCAGCACCTCTAATCCTTCAGAATAGCTGTATGCCCCGACTGGCAGGGCGGGACTAGCTAGCTGCAATAGACACAACAAATCTTGTTTAGATTCCAAAAACGCCAATGAGTCCCAAAATAGAGAGGAGAGGAGCCGTCACAGTTCCTATCGTATCGCCAACTCGGGCTAGGCCAGAGCGAGCGACAATAATAATATCGTTGTTGCGCAGCGTTGGATTGGTTTTCGGATTGATTCCTTGAGAAAAGTCAATTGGTAAGGTTGTTTTCGTCGCAGTGCCATCAGGGTTAAGGCGAATGAGTTCCACGTCACTCTTATGCGCTCTGCTATTGTTGAACCCCCCAGCAACCAGGATGGCTTGATTCATGGGCGTATTTGGCGGCAGCTTAACGAGTCCAGGAGTTTTCACTTCTCCCACCACACTAACTTGAATCGTATCCGGAGAAAAGTTAGCTGTGGCTAACTGAGTTTGTTCTGCTGGATTGAAATCGCTTGCAGTAGGAATAACAACGCTATCTCCGTCTTGGACGATCGTGTCCTGGTTAACGTCACCCTGCCGCAACAGCTCCCAGAGATTCACTTTAATAACTTGTTCTGAGCCTGTCTTTGTCGGACGGCGAATCCTGATATTCCGAATATCAGCTAGTGGCGTAATTCCCCCAGCTAGCTGAATTGCCCGTGTCACTGTGGGAAACCCAGTTGTATTGGTTGCCCCTTGCGTGGTAATTGTCCCACCTTGAGCTAGTACTGTACTTCCTGTAGTGGCTCCTCCAACTACAACATAAGGTCCAGGACGGTTAACTTCCCCAACCACCGTAACTGTGCGGGGTTTGTTTGGATCGGCAGCAAAGCTAGCCTCTGCTAGTTGCCGTGTTTCTGATAAATCAACGGTAGATGCTGTGGGTACAAAGATTGTGTCTCCATCACGCAAGGTGGTGTCTTGATTAAGATCGCCCGTCTGTGCTAGCTGCTTCAGATCGACAGTGATTTCTTGCTGTGAACCAGAGCCTAGCCGACGGCGTATTTGTACTCGACTAATGTCCGCTGACAGCGTTACCCCTTGAGCCAACGAAAGTGCCCCGGATAAAGTTGGATATTGTACCCCAGGATCGTTACCTCCTCCCGCTTGCAAAGCCACAGCGAAGGAACCAGGACGATTTACCTCTCCTGCAACTACAACGTTAATAGGACGGGTAGCTGTAAGAATGACTGTAACCAAGGGACGTTTGAGGTAACGACTATATTTAGATGCCAGCAGATCGGCAGCCTGTTCCTGGGTTAGCCCTTGAACAGATACACTGCCAATTAACGGAACGTAGAGTCTACCGCCAGGTGGAACCTGGTACTCAGCACTGTATTCTGGTACATCCAACACATTAATGCGGAGGCGATCGCCTCCACCCAAAGTGTAATCTGCTGGTGGTTGGATTGGAGGTAAGTTGCCCGGTGATGAAATGTTTAATGCTGGAGCTGGAGTAAATCCGCTTGAGGAGGGTAACTGCGCTTGGGCAGGAGGTGGGCAAGCAATAGCGATTAAAGCGAGGACGGTTAAACCTGTAGCTGGATGAATTTTTGTAAACATTGAGAATACCATGCGGGAAGTTGTCAGGATTGAGATAAAGTTTTGTAGTTATACTCTTCCGGTGTAAAACCTTATAGGTACAGCGACGGAATTCTAGAGTTAAGTCTAAGTCCTAATTCGATGCTGAGACCAACAGTTCCCTAGGTTACTAGATGTAGTTTTCCCTCCGTTGATTTTTCCATAGGGAACCGCAATTTTCTTTGGCTCAGAATTTTCAGTCCGATTCCATGATGCTTTTACAACCAGAGTTCGTCAAGACAGTTTGTGTAACTTGACCTGGAAAGTCCTCTACTCTCAGTCATCGCTTTACATAACCAGACCAACCGTGAAGTTATCTTAAAGTTCGCGGTCGTCTCTCGTTATTTACACAGGGTAGGTCTTGCGCTTTAAAAATACGACCTGGACTACTGAGTATTAAATCTCAAACTTAGCTTTTGATTTGGATTGACAAAACGACCGCTAGGATCGTCGTAGCAGGCGTTTTAGCTTTACTGTAGTTGCAGCGACCATTAGATTATGAAGCTTAACATTTTCCATGAGCATCGCCAGTCATCCTGTAACCATACTGACACCGCACAGACACCTGCGTTTAGCAAATCCTGGGTGATGAGGTCTAAGCATTTATACTGGGCACGTTCCATACAAGGCGTATTGTGGGGGTTCCTTGCTCTAGGCTGGGGAGTAGCAGCGCCATCGGCGATGGCAGCAGAACGAGTGACGTTACGCTTAGGACCATTTGAGCGGGCGATCGCGATCGCCGATTTGGCGCGCTTTGCCAAGAGCGGTGATCTATCTCCCGCCCGTCAGCTCTACGCACCAGTACTAACATCGCAAGTACGGCAGGCTCTGAATCGTCGGCTACAGCTAGACCAAAATCTGGAAAATAGGCTACTGCACACCCCAACTGGAGAACAGGTACTTAGGTCTTTACAAGAGGTCATTCCCAACAGTACCCTCACTCAAATTCAAGCCGCGTTGAGTTTAGCTCTGAGGCAAGCCAATGGTCTTAGCGTTGTCGGTTTCCTACGAGCTTACCCCCAAGAGAATATCACCATAGACGCAACCTCGGCAGTCGCGCTGGCAGTCCAAATCAACCCTACCTACTGGCAAGGGCAAGCGCTGGGTCCTCTATTAGAGCGCGATCTAGCCGTTGCCAGTGACACCCCCTTCAAACCCGCCTTTGACCCAGCTGCTCCCGGCTCTCAAACCGTGCAGCAACAGACAATCACCCTTCAGGATCAGCAAAGGCACCGCACAATTCCGGTGGATCTCTATTGGAGTGCCAACTCGTTAAGCGACTCGGCAAGTCGCCCCTACCAAGGGCCGCTGGTAGTGATGTCTCCCGGTTTAGGAGCAGACCGTAAATTTTTTGCTTATCTGGCGCGTCACCTAGCTTCCCACGGACTCACTATCGCTGCGCTGGAGCATCCTGGCAGCAACACCGATTGGCTAAACAGTGTAACCAAGGAAAATAATCCCAACAATCTGCTGCCAGCCCAGGAGTTTGTGGACCGGCCCAAAGACATCAGCTTTCTACTAGACGAACTGGCGAAACTGAACACTTCACCAGGGCCGCTGCAAGGTAAACTCAACACCGAGCAAGTTAGCGTTGTTGGCCACTCATTAGGTGGTTATACCGCTTTAGCCTTAGCTGGGGCAGAGCTGAATCTGGAGGAGTTACGACAGTTCTGCCAAGGCTCGATTGGCATCGGTCGATCTCCAAGCGACTTGTTGCAGTGTGCAGCGGCTAGTCTACCAGGACGTAAATTACAGCTGCGAGACCGGCGCGTTGTTCAGGCGATCGCTCTCAACCCCGTTGTGGGACACATATTTGGTAAAACTGGTCTAACTCAAGTCACTACGCCAGTCTTGCTCCTAGCTGGAACTGAGGACACCGTTACTCCTATGCTTGATAATCAACTGCGGCCTTTTACCCAGTTGCCCGGTCCTAAATACCTACTAACTGCCATTGGCGGCACTCATCTGAGTGTGGGGGATGCGGCAAATCCCGAAAGTATAGCCGCAACCAGCGACATAGTTAAAGAGCGCCGAGGCGAGGAGACCAAGCCCTTGCGTAACTTGGTTGAGGGCGTCAGTCTAGCATTCATAGAACAGCTGACACCAGAAGCTAAAACCTATGCACCCTTTTTGACGCCTGCCTACGCCCAGTCCCTCTCCTCAACCACAATACCTCTGCGCCTGAGTACAGAGTTACCAGCTAGTGTTGCTCCCTGGACTCAAATTGTTATAGAACCTTAGGGTCGGTGGGAGC
>CAXUIV010000200.1:0-7889 GCA_964250875.1 uncultured bacterium | reverse complement strand
CACGACCTCTAGATCTTTGGCTTGTTAACTTTCATGCCCCAGTGAAAGTCAATGATTGTGTTGGTGTACCTCTGTCTCTACCACCCGTGAACGGCTATGAGTATAAGCTGTATCGTTGCACGCTCGGTTAGCTGGTAGACATGGCGTATAACCAGCTACCTGTCCAAACAGACAGGTGCTGACGCCTGTTTGAGATGATTTTAGGCAGGATGATTTCCACCCCTGGTTTTATTGTTAGACTTAAATCTTTCGTATTAGGCAATACAAAAGACATCTATGGCCAGCACTTAATCTTGCAACATATTCTGAGCAATTAAGTAGCAATTAAGTGAGTTGGCATATGGAAAAGCATTATTCTGTCGTCATTGTTGGAGGTGGTCAAGCTGGACTGTCCATGAGCTACCGCTTGAAGGAGAGAGGCTTCGATCACATCGTTTTTGAGAAAAATAGAATTGGATATTCATGGCGCTCAAAACGTTGGGATTCCTTTTGTCTAGTGACGCCCAATTGGCAATGCAAGCTTCCCGGATATCACTATCCGGAGAACGACACTCACGGTTTTATGCCAAAGGATAAAATCGTGAAATATATTGAGGACTACGCCCAATCTTTTGGCCCTCCTTTAAAAGAAGGCGTTGAAGTGTTGAGAGTGCGGAGGAACCATGCACAGAGCGTCTTCGAGGTGACAACCTCGATTGGGGACTGTACGGCAGATCAGGTGGTCATTGCGTCGGGTAGCTACCATCTCCCCAAGGTGCCAAGGATTGCTGCGCGATTGCCGGAGGATATTGTACAGCTACACTCATCTGAATACAAAAACCCGCAGTCTTTGCCCGAACAGGGTGTATTAGTCGTCGGCACAGGGCAGTCAGGTTGTCAGATCGCTGAGGATCTGCATCTTGCAGGTAAAAAAGTCCACCTATGTGTGGGGGGTGCCCCTCGGTCTCCACGCCTGTATCGAGGCAAAGACGTTGTTGATTGGTTGGATCGCATGGGATACTACGATCTGTCAATTGATGAGCATCCCCAAAAAGAGAAAGCGAGGACCAATGCTAATCACTATGTGACTGGTCGCGACGGCGGACGGGAGATCGATTTGCGACGCTTTGCTCTGGAGGGGATGCAGCTGTACGGCAGGTTGAAGAATATCGGCACCGACAATCTTGAGTTGCGGGGGGACCTGAAGCAAAATTTGGCCCAAGCAGATGCAGTCTCCGAAAGCATCAAGAAAACCATCGACGCATTCATTGAGAAGAACAAAATCCAAGCACCAACAGAACCGCCCTACCAACCTGTTTGGGAGCCAGAGGAAGAAGTGCTGACGCTTGATTACAAAAAGGCGAATATCGGTGCGGTTGTTTGGTGTACCGGGTACCAGTCTGACTTCAGCTGGGTGGAGATTCCCGTGTTCGATGGAAAAGGTTATCCCGGCCATGAACGCGGCGTAACAGACGTATGGGGACTGTACTTTCTGGGACTCCCGTGGCTATATACGTGGGGTTCAGGCAGGTTTTCGGGCATAGATCGGGATGCCACTTACCTGGCTGACTATATCGTAGCGCGGAGAAAGGTGTCGTACTCAAACGAATGGAGCGTAGTCAACGAGTTCTTACTCGGCTCATAGGTTGTGATATCAAAAGGGCGAGCGCTTAGATGACCTCTATAGAGATGCAGCATGTCAGCATCTCTACACATTGGCAACTCTGACCAATTCCCCAATTCCCCAGAAAACTTGAACTGGTCCAGCTTGACCGACTATAAATTGTTAAGTTTTATGAACTCTATCCAAATCTCTCAAAAACTGTTACATTAGATACAGAAAGCAATCGTTCATCTCTCTTTAAAGCCAACAGCCTACAATGACTGGGACGCACTGGAGAGACGGAAGTAGGACACCCGAAGGAACGCACCTGAAATCTCTATATTTTTGAAGGTGAAACCTATGATTCTTGCAGTTGCAGCTCCCGTTCATCACTACACTGAAGTCGCCCCTACCTCCTCGACTGGGGTGGAGCCGGTTACAGTAGCTAACTATCTAGGTGGGGCAGCGATTTTGGGTCTGTTAGCAGTGATGGTAGCAGCAGGTTTATCATCTGCTGGCATGATGCCAGGAGCGACCAAGCCAGCGAAAGTTGCCAATAGATCAAGCCACCCAGCTCATTAAGTTTCGGGGTGACGTGAAGTTATTTCATTGCAGCAGAGTCACTTGGTATAGATACCAAGTGGCTTTGTTTTTTGCGTCGTAGTAGTCCGTTCCCTACCGTTGAGACTGCTCACCTGCCTAGAATTTTCCAATCCAAAATCCAAAATGGTATTAGACTAAAGTGCGGTATCTAGGTGGGCGCGTAGTTGTGTCTGCCTCTATGAGACCTCGCCTTGATAGACTGATAATCGAGTTTTCTAATTCAGACTGTTTGACTTTATTTCTTTTAAATAAACTCCTATTTCTGACCGTGTTCAGATACAGCCACTCTCCTGGAGTTTCTTGGGCAAGCTCTATCAAAAGATGTTCGTACTCCGATAGGTGAGATGAGATATCGCCAGTGGCACCACCTAACTCAAGCTCAAAATACCGCCGCTTCCAAAGCTCAGCTTCCTGCTGGACTTTACCTAACTGCCGATTGAAGTCTTCAACTGCTGTCTTATGGCTTCTTTTAAGCTGCTCTATCTCAACAGACACCTGGTTTTGAGCGTCTTGGAGAATTTGTTGCCGATGAAGGTCAAGCCTAGCAATAGTTTCCTGCTTAACTCGCTCAAACTCAAGCTCGCGTTTATTCAGCTTGTCCATCTCAGCCGCGATTTCGGCTTGAAACCGATTTTTCATGCTTTCAGCCTCACCTCTCAGCACTTCTCTTTCCTGCTCAATCTCAGCGCTGCGAGTAGCTACAGACGCCAAGCAATCTTCTCTTTGTTGCTGAAGTGCGTCCTCAGCCTCAGCTAGCTTTTGCTTAACATTTTCTATCTCTCCCCAGGATTGGTTAACTCGCTGTTCCCATTTACTTTGGGTATTTTTACACTGGCTCAGAGCAGTACCAGAAACAACGGCTCCCATTAACAGAAAAGCTGTTCTCGCACTATCAAATCTTGAACTGGTAAGTGTAGCAAAACTTAAGCCTATACAAATTGCCGTAGTGCCAAGATAAAATGTATTTGACATATTACAACTCTCCGTTTTTAACGTCTAGTTCGCCCATGTGAGAAATTGTTAAACTAGATACTGCCAACCAAGGCACCAATTAAGAGCGAAGCTAAAACTGAGAAGCGATAAATTAATTCAAAAAGGTTAGCCTTCTTCCAAATTGCAGACCAGCTAAATTTCCTTCTTAGAAAGAGATTTCGGTGGTTCTCTCGTGGAATGATCTCATTAAGCTCGCTGAGAAACCAGAAAAGCCAGTATTTGACAGCAAAAAATAAGCAGAAAGATCCAAAAATCAGACCCACTCTCCAGTCAAATATTCCCCAGGCGACAATCAGTTTGATTGTTCGAGCGCCCAAACCGCTAATACAGAACACAAAAGCACTGTGACTCCAGTGATGGTCAATCGTCTCATCCTCGATCTGGCCCATTGTTTAGAAGCATCGGCAAGTTGAATAGTACGAGTGTACTATAAACGCTGTGCGATCGCATGATGAGCAGAAAAAATTACTCAGTTTCTTTCTGTGCCTGCATAACACCAGCGTGTAGCATTTTAATAGGAGCGCTGTAAGTTTTAGCCTTAGTCTTTTGAATGAAAATTGTATTAGAACAACCTCTAACAATCGACCTCAACCAAGAAACAGCCTCTCAGCATCTTCCTGGCTTACCGTTGCTTTCGAGCTATAGGGCAGGCTGGAACGGCATTCACCTGGAATATCACCACCAACCTCCTCTCACTATTCCCGATCACTCCTTAAAACGACATCTAATTTGTATCTGTCTCAATCGTTCAGTGACGGTGGAACGAGTGGTTGATGGTTACTCTCGTACAGAACATCTAACAGCAGGCAGCTGCTCGATTCTTCCCGCCCACATGCAGCATAGAGCGAGCTGCGATCGCCCCGCCGAGTTTGTACTTCTGAGCCTAGAGCCAACGTTACTACAGGCTACCGTTGAATTAACTCACACTGCCACTGAACTGGTGCCTCAATTCGCAAAGTCTGACCCTCTGATTTATCAAATTGGACTGGCGCTTAAAACAGAGCTACAGTTTGATGAATCAGGTGGTCGCCTCTATGCTGATGGCATGGCACAAGCACTAGCAGTCCACTTAACGCGGCACTATAGCGGATCGAGTGAGTCGAAGCAGACGATTGCGAATTACACAGACGGGTTGCCGAAGTACAAATTAAAGCAAGCAATTGATTACATAATTGGACATTTAGACCAGGAGATTTCTTTGGCTAGCCTAGCTGCCGAACTCCAGATTAGTCCTTTTCACTTTGCTCGGTTATTTAAGCAGTCTACTGGTATATCTCCTCACCAATATGTCACCTGCACGAGGATTGATAGAGCAAAGCAGCTGTTAACAAATCCAGATTTAGAAATTATTGATATCGGGCAGGAAGTTGGGTTTAAGACTCAAAGCCATTTTACCGCCGTATTTCGCCGAGCTGTGGGGATATCGCCAAAGGCTTATAGAGACGGGTTGTAGGTTTTGATTTTGTTACCAGGTTATAGCAAGATCAAGACATTTTTAGCAAGAATTGGAAAACCGTCACAGAGCAAGCTTCGTAGCATGAGATTGTTCCAAGTACGTCGAAGGAATTCGTGTTATGGCAATCCTTGCTGGTAAAGTAGCAATCATTACAGGTGCTTCGCATGGCATTGGTCGAGCGATCGCCCAGCGCCTTGCTCAAGATGGCGCATCAATCGTCGTCAACTACGGACGCAGTGCTGAAGCAGCCGCCGAACTCGTCTCAACCGTTGAATCTGAGGGCGGCAAAGCACTGGCAGTTCAGGCAGATATGAGTCAGGTGGCTGACATCCGTCGTTTGTTTCAAGAGACAACCGAAAAGCTCGGCCAACTCGACATTCTGGTTAACAATGCGGGTATTGCCAAAGGTGGAGCGATCGCTGAAGTTACCGAGGAAGATTTTGATGCCGTGTTCGCAGTTAATGTCCGAGGTGTGCTTTTTGCCTTGCAAGAAGCAGCGCGACACATGAGTGACAATGGACGAATCATCAATATTTCGTCTTCTACTAGCGTTTATCCCAGTCCGGGTATTGCCGTCTACGCCGCTAGCAAAGCAGCTGTCAAACTGTTCACAGAGGTTTTGGCGCAAGAGATTGGAGGACGAGGCATCACCGTCAACAGCGTTTTACCTGGTGCAACCAGTCCTGGTATGTTTGATAATTTACCGCCAGAGAGGAGAGAGGAGGCTGCTGCTAGTTCGCCATTTGGTCGCATTGGCAAAGCGCAGGATATTGCTGATGTGGTGGCGTTTTTGGTGAGTGAGGAAGCCCGTTGGATTACAGGACAGCACATCATCGTCAACGGCGGAGCCAAAATGTAGGTTGTTAGTTGTTATACCGCCTTCAGGTGTGGAAGGAGTTGGCGTTAAAGACTGCGTTGTTTTCATCCATGCTAGCCCCGCTGAAGTCAGTCTCAGTTAGAAGCGCTTCGTTGAGGTTCGCTTCGGTTAAGTCGGCGACTACGAGGTTGGCTCTACTTAAATTGGCTCCATCCAAATCAGCTCTGCTCAAGTCAGCCTCGCTCAGTTGCGCCGAGCTGAGGTTCGTGTTGATCAGTTGAGCCGCAACCAAGTCAGCTCGGCGGAGATTGGCTCCGTCTAGATTTGCCCCATCTAGGACGGCACCATCTAGGTTAGCTCCACTCAAGTTAACTCCACTGAGGTTGGCATCTGTCAGGCTGGCTCGATTTAGATCTGCGTGAGTCAGACTGGCATGATTCAAAGCAGCTCTGTCGAGAATAGCCCCCTCCAGTTGTGCCCCGTCTAGCATAGCTCCTTTCAGGTTAGCTCCACTCAGATCGGTTTCGCGCAGGCAAGCCCCCTCTAGTTTGGCCTCGCGCAGGTTAATGCCCTGTAAGTTTTGCCCGCTAAGATCTATACCTCTCAACTGAGTCCGATGAAAACCTCTTTCTCCTACGGCGTAGCGCTTTAAAAGTTCGTTTGCTTTCATCTTATTTACCTCTCCATAAGTTAGATCGTAGCTATTACGTGATAAGCGTTTACGATCATACTAAGTCTTGCACGACCTTTAGGCAACTGCTATCCCCACAACAAGCTGGCCTCCTTGGAATTACTTCTCTACCTCTAGATACAAAAGGCAAGCTGGGTAGTGAGATTGTCATTCGGCTTTTGGGCATCATAGGTTCAAGCATCTATTTTAAGACCCAAAACCTATGCCGACTAAGCCAGTGTTTATAAGAGTTTTTGCTTATTCAAACATAAGTTTAATTTATATACTGCTGTTTCTAACGTATAAATTGTTCTCTCTCAATGAGACCGTATCAGCGAGTGCGCCTGTTTTAGATCCATCACCAGTCTTGAGTAATCATCTGGCTACCCGACCACCTACAGACACCTTAATTTCTCAACCTGGCTGGCGGAAGTTAATTAAACGCCAAGCAGCCAGCATTAGAGGTAAATACAAGGGCTGTCTATTCGGTGATTCCATTTCTCAACCCCTTCGTACCAGCCTAGGAAAGGGTAATTTTAATTTTGCACTCAGTGGAATGAGTACGGTCTCGCTGATTGCCCAGCTAAAACTTTTAACCGATGCAAATCTACGATGTACGAAGGTCATAATCGCAATTGGCACGAATGATGCTTTCTACAGAATCAAAAGTCGAGCGCTGCTCGAAAATTTGGAACAGGTCGTTACTCTATCCCGTAAAACAGGAGCTGCTCAAATAATTTTCATTCCTGCTTTTTACGCAAGTAGTGCTACCGAACGAGATCCTGACATGGCAGACACAAACGAACAAATAAAAGAAGTCAATGTTTTGATAGATAAATTTGGCATCATACACTATGCTTTAGTTGAAACAGCAAGCACACAAAAACTATTCGTAAATCAGACATTGAAAGAGGAGTTGACTGCTGACGGCATTCACCTCAATCAGGATGGTTTAGAAAAATACAGATCGAGTCTGCTGAAACTAATAGACGAGAAATAGCTTTTGCCGCTTTTAATCCTCAACCCCTAATTCTTGATGCCAATATTGCCAGATGCCAATAACATGAGGATTGCCTCCACTTACTATGGTCTTTCCGTCTGGACTAATAGCCACAGAATTGACCCAGCCCGGATTTCTCGCAAGAGTTGTTTTTAGCTTACCTGTCCTTAAATTCCAAATTTTGATTTCTCTGTAGCTTCCACTCACCAAAGTCTGCCCGTCTGGGCTGATGGCAACGCAAAGAACGTCTCTATTATGCCCAACGAGGGTCATTTTCAGTTCACCTGTTCTCAGATTCCAGATCTTAATAGTTTTGTCCCAACTTCCACTCACGAGCGTTTGCCCATCCGGGCTAATAGCCACAGCAAAAACAGCTTTGGTGTGGCCGATAAGATTCATTCTCAACTCAGCCGTTTTTAGATTCCAAATCTTAGTGATGTTATGGCTATCTCCACTCACGAGAGTCTGCCCGTCTGGACTAATTGCGATCGAATTAACCCAGCCCGCATGCCCTGCGAGGGTAGTCTTCAGTTCACCCGTTTGCAGATTCCAAACTTTAATCTCTCCGTAGCTGCCGCTCACTATTGTTTGTTCGTCTGGGCTAATGGCAATAGAAACAACGTCTGAGACGTGCCCGGTGAGGGTAGCCCTAAGCCTACCTGTTTTCAAATTCCAAACTTTGATCGTGTTGTCCCAGCTTCCACTCACGAGCGTTTGTCCATCTGGACTAATAGCGACAGAAAGCACCCTGTTCTTGTGGGCGCTTAG
>CAXUIV010000199.1:0-7931 GCA_964250875.1 uncultured bacterium | reverse complement strand
CTACTGGTAAGGGGGAAGGTGACGCGGGTGGAGCTTGTGGTGCAGGCTGAGATTCTTCCTCATCCACTTGCTTAAAGCCGTAGACAAACTCCGAAGCTAGACTGTCGTTGAGGGACTTCCGGGGCTTTTTAGGAGTCACGGTATTTGATCTCCATAATCTCCTTGAACAGCCGCTCAAACTCACGGGCTGAATCTGCCGCTGCTTTACCCGCCAGCTCCCAGACCACAGCTCCTTGACCAAAGGTATCGGCGATCGCCTGCTTCTGGTAGATAACTGTTCGGAGGATGGGGACACCAGTTTCTTTAAGTAGGGACACTGCCTCGCTAAGTAACTTAGTACCCTTAGTAGCTCGGCTTAGAAATACAGCTGCTTTGGGTGGCCCACTGCGAACAGATTGCGCTTGTCGAATCAGTCGAACTGCATCTGAGGCGGAGCGCAGATCTACACCAGTTGGCTGGCAGGGGACTACAGCTAAGTCGGCACGAAACAAGATTGCTCTAGTTGACTCCGACAACCCCGCTGGACCGTCAACTACTAGGTAGTCACACCGTCCTACTAACTCTGGTATTTTCTCCAATAAATCATCTGACGACTGGATAACTTCAAACGGGATCTTAATGTCCAACGACTCAAGCCAGAGAGATGAGGAGCGCTGAGCATCGGCATCAACAACCAAAACTGTTTTTTTACGCTGCTGGACCAGCCAGTAGGCAAAATGGACACAGGTTGTAGACTTCGCGCACCCACCCTTCTGATTGACAAACGCGATAACTGACATAATAAAATATGCAGTAAATACTGCATTAAGTATCTACTGCAATACTGCAAATTAGCAAGCTATTTGGAGTTAAGGAATGAGAATTATTAAGCCTCAAGAGGGCAGTGACCCTATCCCCGACGAAATCTTAGCAGAGATAGCGCAGCTGCTGGCCGGTCCTGATGGTGCGGCCACTAAGACTGATGACGGCTGGATCTATGACAAACCTGAAGACCCACCAATCGACGGCGGCACGGTGCGACCAGTTAACCAACGGAAGGAACCCAAATAAAAAGCCCCAGCTCTAGGCTAGGGCACTCAACATAGAAGAAGGTAATCACTCTCCTGTCACTTGCTTGTACTCGGAGTGAGCTTGCTTCCATGCGTCACTCCCGCCCTTTTTCACCTGCCATAACTGCTCAATAATTTGGGTCTGGTTGAGGGTTTGGTTAAGAGCCTGAACCAGTTCATGAACTTGGTTCAGAGTGAGTTTGAGGGGCGTGAACCGCTCTGAACTGTCTCGAACCGTGAACCGTGAACCGTCATCTAAACAGTCAGAACCCTCGTCAATCGTTTGGTTCAGCGGTTCAGAGGGGCGGTTCAGCGGTTCGGGTTTTGAACCGTCTTGAACCGTTTGTGAACCTTGCTTAGGGCGAGGAATCTCATAGTCTGCTAACGGTTGCCAGTCCCCACAGGCGACAGAGACGACACGGGCAATATTATGGCGACTACAGTAAGATTCGAGTTCGTCGGATGGTGGTTTTGAGGGTGCTAAATTATTGGCCTTAGCCTGGTTATAAACTCCGCCATTCCATGCTGAGAGATTGGCCACGAATACCGATGTACAGGCGGACATCGAAGCTTTACTCAACCCCATTTCTCCAACTGCTCCCATAGGGGAGAGTCCCCACACACCAATTCCAGCAGCTTTCCCGCCGCTAGCATTAGCATTGATGGCATTTGTGAGTTTACCAAAAAACCTTTGCGCTTTTTCGTTGCCAGAAATGAGTTTATTTCCGTTCGCCGCCGCGTGGTGTAGGGTCAGCTCGTCAGCAATAAATAGCTTCGGATTCTTTCTGCTGCTTGGTAGTGCCAGGAAGTCATCAAGTAGCGCCTCAAACTGTTCGTAAGCCAGGGTAATCGTGTGTGAGTCCGTTTCGTTCAGCAGTGGGAATTTCAACAGGCGATCACACCAATCAAATAGCAGACTTTCATCTTCGTCCCCATCAGTCCGAAGAACGGGAGTGACATAGAAAACAGTCAGGCGATCACCATATTTCTCCCGATACTTTCGGCCTAACTGATCGGCGGCTGTGGTCTTACCCGACCGTGATGGACCAATCCAAAGTATCGATTCAACGTACTCACTGGCAGCAATACTTCGCACATCGTAGCAACGGGGTTCACCGAACGCAGATTGTAAAGCTGAGCGGGTCATCGTCAATACATTTACCAACGCCTTCCCTACTGGAGCATCCTCTACAGGTTTTGCAGATACTTCAATTGTGGTTGTGGCTGTAGGTGACTGCAACAATGTTTTTAGGTTGAGCGGTTCGGTTGATTCACCGCACAGTTCTAAATATTCCTCGGCTGCGGCTGATAGCTGCTGACCGTCATGCAGCGCTGTTTTAACCTCTGTCAGCACTTCATCTCGCCCTCTTAACCGGGTTAGGGCAATTAGTTCGCTCTCGGCTAAGACGTGAGCAAAAATCCCTGTATCCCTGATGTAAGCAGCATTCCGGCCCTGTTGGTTTGCTTGGCGACCTGCACGTAGGAGCAATGCCCCGGCAACTGCCACAGCAGGCACAAGGCCAACGGGTGAGAGGACGAAAAACGCGCCAGCAGCACAGAATAGTAACAACCCGGAAGAGGTGAAGACTTTGCCGTGAGCCGATTTTTCAAGATTGGCTATTTTTTCGTATTGGTCGTACTGGTTGGTTTGGCTAGCTTGAGTTTGTGTCATAAAGCACCTCTAATAAAAAAAGAGGGGAGGTTACTCCCCAAAACGGCTGAAACGCTTATGCTGGCTTTGCTGCGGCCCCGCGTCGATGTGAGCGAATCCACTGCCAAACTACAAGTACCAAGATTAGAACCACCTCGAACGCAAATAGCATGATCAACAACTTGACCAGCATGGGACGGTTGATTGCACTCCAGCGACCAATCGAAATAGCAGACACGAATTTGTCAACACTGGCAGCAGGCGGATAGATCGACCAACCCACGATCGCATCAAACGTATAGGCACCGAGCGCCAGCAGTACTGCCCACCGGACGAAAAAGTAGGGGATGCCCTTTAATCGCTTGGCGATAGAGCGGTCGCGGTAATCCTTATATGAGCTGATAGAGCCAACTTCGGACTCAATTTTCTTGGACTCTTTGAGCGCTCCTTTGAGAGCTAGCTCGTCAAATAAGATGACAATCCATAAACACTCTAGAGTCTGGACCACAGCCCAGAGAAACGTCCCGATCCCGAACTGGATACCGCCCATCGCAGTTACCAGGGCAAAAATGCAAATCATTGATACAGGTCGCCATCCGCCTTGGTTGTGAGCCAGTACCAGCGCTCCAAGAATCGCCCCCCAAAATAGGGCAGATTTGATACTAGAAGCGAACCCACCAATCAGCGGGATCTTGCCAATGATGTCAGATGGCAAGGAGATTGTGCCAATAAGTTGATCTGCCAGAATTTTGTACGGCTGAATGTTAATCCAGGCGATCGCCGCTAAGAGAATTAACAAGCCGATCAACAGGAGCCAAGCTAGGGCTTCCATCAGGGAGCCGCCATTAGCGCCATTGGATTGATATCTCTGCATTTCTCTACCTCTCTATATGTTGCTGTGACTAGAGATTGGGCACGTAGTACTTAGCACCTGCAAACCTTTTGAGGGCAGCGCGAATTACTTGCTGGTTGCCGGTGAAGGCCATCTCTCCGCAAACTGGAGTGTTCTTAGTGAGGATGATCTTGCAGGTATTGCCAAAAGCATCTGCGGCGATGGTGCCAGCCGGTAGCGGCACCCGGCGAGCGTAGTCGATCACCGGCTGTCCCTCTGAGAGAGTGGTGTAGGTGTCACGGTGATTAGATGCCACCACAATCACTGCACCGTCTTTGTAACGTTGCTCGGCGATCACGGCCATTTCTTTCTTGGCATCCTCAGAAATCTGAAGCTCCTGAACCTGCTTGTCAGACTTAGCGATTGCTTCTCGTTGAGCGTTTTGGTCGGCAACCATGCGGTTTACAGCGCTGACATTACACACTAGATAGATACCGCCAATCGTTACAAGGATGCTCTCAACTGGGTTGCGGCGAATGATTTTAGGTAGCGCCATTACTTTCGTCCTCGACTGTTAATTTGCTCGTACAAAAATGGGATTAGGCTAAACTGCCAGTCATCCTCCAGTTCTGCAACCCGGTTCAAAACCGTCCATTCGTTCGGCGTGAACTCGTTCAGAGGGGAGGCGACTGATTCAGCCTTTGCAGTGGCGCAGAACGCAAGTATGTTGTGCAGTTCGGCAGTGCTGAGTCTCTCGAAGTGACTCCCAAACTCGTCTTCAAGTGCTTTTAAAATTGAGTGGGCTGGATGGGTCTCACGGACTGAAACCCAGTAGCCAAGCGGGTTGGGATAGCTCACGGCTGACATTCCTCGTTATTTTTGATGGCGAGTTCAACCCGTGCTGCGGCCTGCGCCAGGACGTCTTCGGGTAGACCCAAAGGAAAAACCTCACGAACGCCATACCACACGGCCTCTTCTCGGTCTTCTTGTCGATTCCTGTCGATCTCTGCACGGGCGATTGATGCAGCCCGTTCAAGTTGTTGAATGTAGGGAGTCTGAGTCATGGTTGTAAATCCTTTGTTACTCTAGTACGCATTCCAGTAGGGAGTCGGCAAGGTGATCGTCTTCTGGCTGTTGTTGCTGTTTGACTAATGGGGTAGCTAATGTGGTAACTCCAGCAGCTTCCCCTTCTCGCGCATTTCTGATGATGTGATTGACAATCTCGGTGCGATCTGTAGTCCCTATTCGTGCCCCAACAATGTCCAGGTAAGGCTCAAGGTAGGGCTTGATGCAGGTGCGGATCATGATGA
This sequence comes from uncultured bacterium, assembly GCA_964250875.1. GTDB lineage: Bacteria > Cyanobacteriota > Cyanobacteriia > Cyanobacteriales > Chroococcidiopsidaceae > CAXUIV01. The sequence continues at coordinate 3,089 of CAXUIV010000199.1, read as the reverse complement.
AGCCCCCCGCAACAAGGTTTGAGACAATCTTGATAACCCACGGGCATTGCTCCAGCGACCATCGACCAAAACTGTAATTCCTTGTTTGGCAAGCAATTGAGAGATACCTGGTAGCTGTGCGCCACCACCACTAGCAAGGATCGCGGCGGCGGATGACCGCCAGGGTGCAGCGTTTTTTAGAGCCGGTGCGAGTGTTTGCGCTACCCAAGGCTTAAGCTCTGATTCGTAGATGCTCCGAAAGTTCCAACCTGAGCAGCCGTACTCAAAGGTATGATTTTCGATTCCCATCCGGATTAAATGCTGATCACCCTCGTGCGTTAGCTGCTTACGGGTGTCAAGGTGTTTCGCAATCAGGTCCACGAGTGAACCAACCCCGGCAGGATGGACCTTGCGCGATTCTCTTAGGAGTTTCCCAGCGTCAAACACACTGGTGATACTGGTTCCATGTCCTAAGTCAAGCAAGATGGCACGATCTTTGGACAAGATCACGCCTGATTTGACAGCCTGGAATATAGCTCCAGCACCTTCTTCTGCTGGCGTGGCATCAATATCGACTACCGAGTACCGACCGTTAAGCAGCACGGCATGATGTCCTTTAAGTGCTGTTGCCAAATCAGCTCCGAATGCCTGAGCGTCTTGGATGCTAGCAACAACTCGCAGATCCCAATACTCGCGGTGAGGTAAGAGGGCGATTGCTCCTAGCAGCATCTGAAGCCCATAACGCACTTTCCCTAAAGAATCGTCGGCCACTCTTTGGTAACTGAGTGGGTACTGAGTGTAGGCTGCTTCTCCTATTAAAAATCGCTGATTTTTAAGGTTTGCTTGATCGCCATCAAGATACTGCACAATTGCACCTTCACAGCCTTCTGCAAGTTCGCTGTCGAAGTTTTTTGAAAGTGACTGAAAGTAGCTCGGTAGCTTGATTTCAGCGTCTCCTACTACTAATTTCCCGTGTCCGTTGCCTCCGTCCCAGCCTACAGGCAGTGCTTGACATTCTGTGGTTTTTGCTTGTGTCGTCGCAACCATGCGGTTTTGTCCTTGGTTAGTTGTAAATCTTGCCCCGCCTGCTTCTGCGGTGCTGTGTCTGTATCCATGTCTCCGTTGCAGTCCTGTCAGCGCATGGCGTTTCGTGGCGTCTGGGACTAATATATCACAAATTTGTAGCTATATGTAGCTATACTGATACAAGACAGCGACAAATTCTATTTATGAGAGACGCAAATGTATCATAGTGGGCAAAGTGACTGTAATCAGATGAGTAAACGACTTCACGTAACTCTGTCCGATACTTTCTTTCATAGGTTAGAAAGATGGGCCGAATTAGAAGGAAGGCCGGTTGCCAACCTTGCAGCATTCATATTGCAGAAAGAGATAGAAGCGGCTGACAAAGAGGGGAGGATTCCTCTAGAGGCAGACCGGCCCATGTTACCTAAAGACAAGGAGACGAAATGACTACAGAACAACGACTAGACAGCATTGAGCGACTACTGGGGACAGTGACAGCAAGCTTACAGACTGTAGCAACACTGACAGAGCAGAATGCGGCAGCTGTTCAAAAGACTAATCAGAGTTTAGAGGATAGTGTTTCTGACCTAGTGGCTACGATCGGACGCTTTGTAGATGAGGGTGAGCGAGACCGTGCTGTATTTCAGGCTGAGATCAACCGAATGTGGACCTACTTAACGGGACAACAAACTAATGGTGCTGGGTCGTAACGACTTGCAAACAAGCACAAGGTAGTACACACGTTCAATTCAACCCTAGAATAAAAAAATCCCACCCGTCGCCAAACGAGTGGGAAATGAAATGCCGGAGCGGTTTCGTAGGCCATCAGCCGGACTTCTATAGTTGTGCATCAATAGGATTATGTCTACATAAATCCTATACCTATCTGCCCCCCTCCGCAAGCGGAAGGAATGACAGTCTAGAAAAATGCAATACTTGTAGCCTAACAAAAAAGTTAGACTGCATCAACTAATTTAGTCCATTCTTCCCACAATCAACCGCTCTGGCACTTGTCCCTTTATGAAGTGCTGGACATGGGTGTGCCGAAAAAGTTTTTGCCAGTTTTCCCGCAGGACGAGACGGGGAAAGAATTTTGTAAGTGGTTTTGGTTGGAAAATCAAGGCTGGGATTGGATTTTGGGCAATGCGCCCACTCCAGACCTCAAGACTCAATGGACAACGGAGCCATACCCGATTTCGCCTGACGAGTTGTGGTTACGCCATCAAGACGAAGCTGAAGCGATCGGAGTAAGTTTTAAGCAGTTTACACGGTACGCCTGCATAGACATAGATAGAGGTAGCAGCTACCACCCCTACAATGATGCGGGTGCTTACGAAAGACTGTTAGAAGCACTCAGGACAATCGGATTGATGCAGCCAGTAGTCCTTCGGTCCACATGGTTTGAAGGATTGCATATTTATTTCGCTTTTCCAAAAAAGGTCTCATCGTTTGGTGCAGCCTGCGCGATCAAGTGGTGCCTGTTTGACGCTGGAATACTGCTAGAGGGAGGACAAGTTGAAACTTTTCCAAATGTCAAGTCTTATAGTAAATCCGATTTTGTCAATTTTAAGGCACACCGCCTCCCCTTGCAGTCAGGGTCTGGGTCAGCACTATTGGATGGGTGCCTAGAACCTTATTCTGTTTCCGTACCTGATTTATTGGACGAATTTACCAATTCGTCGAAGCAACAGGATTTAGACCTGCTAGAAAGGGCGAGCATTGAAGGCTGGAACCGACAGAGGCTTAGTCGTGGGTATGGCAGCAGCAAGAGAGGGCAACAGTGGCGTATCCACCTAGAGACGAGATTGACTGAAGGCTGGACAGCATTTAGTCAGACTAATACCTTGATCAAGGACGCAGCGACCTACGGACGGGTTTTTTGCAAGCTAGAAGGACAGGCGCTAATCGACTACGTGTTAGAGCTAATTACCAATGCGCCATGTTACGAGCGGTTTTGCAGACATCAACACGAGATTAAGCGTCGCGTGATCGACTGGTGCAGGGCGGTGGAGCGATACTACTGGCCTTGTGGCAGTACGGCAACCCGCGAGGGGACATATAAGGAAAATTTTAATGACTGCCCT
>CAXUIV010000198.1:5848-7949 GCA_964250875.1 uncultured bacterium | reverse complement strand
GGCTACTGTAAACCAGCATCAAAGATGCGGATAGAAGTCGAAGATCTTACGAACCCGGACGTACACGCCCTACTACGCGAACACTTGGCGGATATGCGGGAATACTCGCCCCCTGGGTGCGTTCATGCTCTAGATCTGAACGGACTTAAGGTGAAGTCAGTAACTTTCTGGACTGTTAGGTCTAGCGAATTGATGGGCTGTGGGGCTTTGAAGGAGTTGGATTCGCGATCAGGCGAAATCAAGTCAATGAGGACCGCTAAAGCACACCTGAGGAAGGGTGTCGCCGCTAGGTTGCTAGAACACATCCTTGGTGAAGCAAAACGCCGACGGTACGAACGCATGTATTTGGAAACCGGATCAACAGATGCATTTAAACCTGCAAGGTTGCTCTATGAGCGCTTTGGTTTCACTCGATGCGGACCCTTCGCTGACTACAAAGATAACTCTTTCAGCGTATTCATGACTATGGAGTTGTAGGTACGACGTCCATCGCCCCCTGCCTTAACCCGGCTGAATACAGTTTCAATTGTCTGCTCCATCGTGTTGTTCTGCCGCTTGCATCCCGATAAATCTCAATACCTCTCATTGTGGTTCTTTCAACTGGATCTCTGGCCGCCAAACGGTGATACTGATGACTTACTATCGCTTTCAGCGATGGATGCTGAGTTTGCAGATTTTGTACAATGCGGTGTCCTGCTCAAGGCGTTTCGCATCTTAAAAAAAAGCTGGCAGTATCAAATGCTGCTAAAACATAATTTCCATAATCTGCCGATGAACCTGACGGACTATCATGCCAATTATTTTGCTCCGAACTCTATGTGGGCAAGTTACAGTCTACATTCCCTTTACAAAGAGGCATCCACTGCTGGAGGAATTCACGCCAGAGGAGAGTGAAGATTGTCTCTATAGTCTTGTTTCAGAATACCTATGCCGTGACAACCTTCAAGCACTGCCTGTCAGTCAACGCTCCTTAATGACAAGCTTGCCGGACAGAAACAAATCAAGGCATTAGAAGCGCAGCGTAACAAAAACGGCGATCGCTCTTTGATGCCCAAGATGATGCTGATCGCCAGCGAGAACAGCTGATCGCGCAGATTGAGGGCAAGCTAACTCAAAGGAGCGAACTTCAGCACCTGTTTACAATTCAATGGAGACTATAGATGCCTATCGAAACCCCTCTTGAAATATTGCCTTTAATTCATCCAGGAGAAGTTCTCCAACTCGACTTTCTCGATCCAATGGCAATCACGGCTTATCGATTAAGTAAAGACATTGGCGTTGCTCAAGCTCGGATTGGAGAAATCTTGGCAGGTAAACGCAGCATTACCGCTGATACAGCATTGCGACTTTCACACTACTTTGGCAACAGCGCTGAATTTTGGCTGAATCTACAGATTCAGTACGAACTCCGTCAGGCAAGGTTGGAAAATGCTGATGTGTATAATCGAATCCCGCTAGCAGTTGTGAGTTGAAATTATAGTACAACATAAGGAGCGTTGCGATGACCCAGGCAACCCAAGAACGTAAGATTTTTTCGAGTTTCACCTACAAAGAGGCGTTTAAGCAGTTGGGAATAAGTGAGCTACAGCGCTGGGCGATCGCTGCTGAACCTCTGCCCATTAGCGATTTCTTTAGGCGGCGGTTGGAGCGACTCCAGCGGTTCGATCTGGAGAGCTTGGAGGTGTCTAAGACGTTGCTGATTGATGCAATTTGTGAGGAGGGGTTGGAGGGGTTTGAGCGGCTGAAAGTCTGGAAGGGAGCTTATTTAGAAGGAGAGAAGGGTTGCGGAAATGCAGATTATTTGATCGCGGAGCGGCGGGGATATTTGGAAGCGCCGTTTTTGTGTGTGATTGAGGCGAAGAAGGATGATTTTGAGCAGGGAACAGCGCAGTGTTTGGTGGAGATGCAGGCTTGCCAGCAGGTGAATCGGCAGTTGGGAAGAGAGATGACGATTTATGGCATTGTGACGAATGGTGAGGGCTGGAAGTTTTATCGTCTGGCTGATAGAGCAGTGTGGGAATCGCTGCTGCATGGCATTGGAGAAATGTCAATTTTGCTGGGATTGCTGCGGGTTTTCTTTGGGTTGTGCGAACAGAATTTG
>CAXUIV010000198.1:0-5748 GCA_964250875.1 uncultured bacterium | reverse complement strand
AAGTGTGTATTTATCGACCCGCCGTACAATACAGGCAGCGCGTTTGAGCATTATGACGATGGGCTAGAGCATTCAATTTGGTTGTCGATGATGCGCGATCGACTAGAGATTATCCGACGACTGATGTCTGAGGATGGTTCATTGTGAATTACTATTGACGACAATGAAGCTCACTATTTAAAGGTACTGTGCGATGAGATTTTCAGACGAGCTAATTTTGTCGCTAATGTTCTTTGGCAAAAGCGATTTTCCCCAAACAGTACTGCGCAATTTATATCAGATTCCCACGATCACATTCTAGTTTACTCCAAAGACAAAACTAAATGGAAGAGGAATCTACTTCCTCGTGACGAAAAACATAATCAAAATTACAAGAATCCAGACATGATCCTCGTGGGCTTTGGACTTCGGGAGATCTTTCTGCACGCAATTCCTATTTAGCGGGGATCTATCCAATTACAACACCATCAGGTCGAATCATTTCTGGTCCACCAAAAGGAACTTACTGGAGAGTATCTCTAGAAAAATTTAAAGAACTGGACTCGGACAACAGAATTTGGTGGGGAAAAGATGGAGACAATACTCCTCGTTTAAAGCGATTTTTGTCTGAGGTTATGGGAGGAATTGTGCCACAGACAATCTGGTTTCATAACGATGTGGGAAATACTCAAGAAGCTAAGAAAGAGGTTATGGCCGTTGTTCCTAGCGATGCCGAACGACAATTATCAGAACAGAGGCAGACTGCTTGATGAGCTAACGCGCTGCAAAATCAACGTCTTCAATATTTCCAAGATCAATTCTGAAGTGAGGGGCGGAAAAAGTCCTCGGATCAAGCAACTGTCAGAGTACATCGGCGACAGTTATTTCAACTATCTGGCTGGGCTAGAGGACTTGGTTATCCTCATGGACGAGTCGCACCGCTATCGCGCCTCAGCCGGAGTGCGGGCAATTAACGAGTTAAAGCCAGTTTTGGGGTTAGAGCTAACCGCAACTCCTTTCATAGAGACAAGCCGGGGTGCTATCCCGTTCAAAAACGTTATTTATGACTATCCTCTGGGTCGGGCGATGGCTGACGGTTTTGTCAAAGAACCTGCCGTCGTCACCCGCAAAGACTTTAACCCTGCTGGGATGTCGGCAGAACAAATTAAACAACTCAAACTAGAAGACGGTGTGCGGCTGCACGAAAGCATCAAGGTAGAGCTAGAAACCTATGCCCGTGAAACCGGAAACGCGATCGTGAAGTCGTTTATCCTCGTCATTGCCCGTGACACAACCCACGCGGCGCAGTTGGTGGAACTGATTCAATCGGCTACCTTCTTTGAGGGACGCTATGAAACCAAAGTGATTCAGGTTGATTCTAGTAAGACAGGCGCTCAAGAAGACGAAATGGTGGAGCGTTTGCTCAAGGTCGAACAGAACGAAGAACCTACAGAAATTGTGGTACACGTCAACATGCTGAAAGAGGGCTGGGACGTGACCAATCTCTACACAATCGTGCCGTTGCGAGCGGCGAATGCCCGGATTTTAATTGAGCAGTCAATTGGACGCGGGTTACGTCTGCCTTACGGTAAACGCACGAACGTGACCACGGTTGATCGACTCAACATCGTGGCGCACGATAAGTTTCAAGAAATTATCGATGAAGCGAGTCGATCAGACTCGCCCATTCGTCTGCAACAAGTCATTCTCACCCCAGAGACATTGCAGCAGCAGACCGTCACCCTGGTCTCACAATCTCAGATGGACAGCAAATTGGGATTTCAACCACAATCCACAGCCAGCACTCAGGCAGCAACACCAGAGGTGTCGCCTAGCTTCACGTCACCAGCAGAACAGAAAATTGCCCAAATTGCCTATAAAGCGATTCGCAAGCTGGAAAATTCCCCTGATACTGTCCCCACAACTGCCCATCTTTCATCTCCAAAGGTTCAGTCAATAGTCCGGGAAGCTGTAGCTAGAGAATACCAACCCGCACAACTAGAGTTGGAAGGTGTGACCGAGCAGCCAAACGTGGAAGCGATCGATCGCTAAAACCACAAATCTCGTGATTCAGGAAACAATCGACATCCCCCGAATTGTTGTGTTGCCGACCAGCGAAGTCAAGTCAGGCTTGACGAAGTGCTTGCAAAAAAGGAAGCCGCAGTCAAGTGGTGCCGACATGCATCAGAGTATATAGCGTTTTTCGACTCAGTAGAGTACAGTGGAAGACGAGTTTTGACCATGAACGACTGAAGATGAGAGCATATTCTGTAGACCTGCGTCAGAGAGTTGTGGATGCATATGAGCAGCAAGAAGGGTCGCAACGAGAATTAGCCAAGCGATTTAAGGTGAGTCCGAATTTTGTGCGGTTGTTGCTCAAACGACATCAAGCAGAAGGAACCGTTGAATCCAAGCCACATACTGGTGGATGGGCTGGGAAGTTGACGGAGCACACCGAGTTGGTGCAACAGTTGGTGGAACAAGATAATGATGCAACCTTGGCCGAATTGTGTGCGCAAATCGAACAACAGGTGCAGATTCAGGTCAGTCCAAGCACCCTCTGTCGGCTGCTACAGCAGTTGAACTTAACTCGAAAAAAAAACTCTGCATGCCAGTCAGGCCCAAACAGAGCGAGTGCAGAGGTTAAGACAAGGGTTTCGTGAACAGATGCGAGACATCCGGCCAGAGGATTTAATTTTTATTGATGAGACAGGTGTGAATTTGAGGATGGTCCGCTTGTATGGGCGTGCGCTTAAAGGGGAACGGGCAATTGGGGACCGTCCCGAGCGACAGCGAGGCAATGTGACCTTGATTGGGGCGATGAGTTTGAACGGGATGGTCACAGCGTTAACCCTAGACGGTGGCATTGATGGCAATGTCTTTCAATATTTTGTCGAGCAGATGTTAGTGCCCCACCTTTGGTCAGGTGCTTGTGTCGTGATGGACAACTTGAGTTCGCATAAAGTCAATGGTATTCGAGAACTGATTGAAGCAGCAGGGGCAGAGCTAGTGTATTTGTCTCCTTATTCCCCTGACTTCAATCCGATGGAGAACTGTTGGTCGAAAGTCAAAGAGTTTTTACGTTCGGTTGGTGCTCGTTCTCGCACGGCCTTAGATCGAGCGCTGACTGATGCACTCAACGCTGTCACGTTAAAGGACATTAAAGGTTGGTTCACCTACCGTTGTTACTGTACTTAATTGAGTTGAAAAACGCTATATACAGCGTCATGGAGGAAAACCCTGGAGCTATGTCCTGATTCCACATAACGCGATCGCTCAGAACATGACACTGAAAGGGCTTGCGGCTCGGTTTCAAGTTGATTCTGTACAGGTTTAACAGAGGTAATTCTTAACCTTGGCACAACTTAGTTTTAGTTAAGACTGATGGAATTTAGAGTTCAGGTACTTGCACTCAAGTAATCGCTTGAAGTCTCTACAGAGAAACCGTTAAAGTCTCTATTGGCGCTAATCTAAATCCTTCGGAGGGTGCCATCCAGCCATTACCCAGTAGCTTCGCACCTCCAAAGCATCTGGATCGTTACTTAAGTGAAGTGCTTTAACCGTCGCCCGACCAGCGGCAGTTTTCCCAATAATTTGCAAACCATCTTCTGACCACTGGAAATGCTGTGACCAAACCTGAGTTCGTGGGTTAAATAGAGCCACTTTGTCACCCGTATCCGGATCGACACTTGCAACCTTGTCGCTTTTGTAGCGATTGCAGATTGGACAGGATAGCCACAGATTTAACTCGTCATTGCTACCTCCTTTGGACACCGGAATCAGATGCTCAATCTCAAGCCGTGCCATCACCAAATACTGAGGACTCAAACAATATCCACAGCGATTTTTGGCATCTGCACGCACTCGGCGCTCAATCTCAACAGAAATGTACGCTCGTGCCATCACCTATGCATCCAGAGGCAGTCTTAACCCCCGACTGACAGCAACATGTAGGGCGCGTGCTTTACGTACCAAGCCAGCCCGATAAACTTGCATTAATTCGTCTAACTGTCGGGTTTCTGCTTCACCCAGATTCCCTTCCTGGTTCCGAGATAAAAATTCACTCAGGGTTGTTTGCTGCTCATGCGACAGTTGACTATCACACAGGGCGAGAACTTGTGCATCGGGGAGAGACTCGATTGGCAAGTCTGTAATGGCGCGATCAATCCACTCCACCAGCACATCTTCTAACCGCCGATGCGTTAATGCCGCGATTGCTTTGGCTTGCTGCGCCAATGGATCTGGAAGTTCCAGCGTAATGATTTCAGCCATACCGCTCACTTTTGCCGACGCTTCATTGTACCTGTAGAATCCGCAAGAGTAGTTCCAGATTTTATGCTGACGGCAATCTATTATATAGCTTGCGGACGTTTACAGTCATACGGATGGAATGGCGACTACCCAGAATATTAACCCGATTTTGTTGCTGAGACTGATGATGTAAATAGACGAAAGAGATGCCGTAGAACGGAATCCGCATGATCTGCTCGTAGACCCAAAATTTACCGGGTCTTGTCGTTCCGCTCTGAGTTAGGGTTTCAGTCATTCCCATTTCACTCCATCTAACCTGGCTTCAGCATAGCGCAACTGCTTGTGGGCGGATGGGCGATCGCGGTGAATGAAACTTACAGGCAATTGCCAATCAAGCACTGTAGACGATCATCCAGTTGGCTAATGATTTATAGGGTAACTTATGATCAGAAAAAGAATGGCGAGGTTTCTATGCAGTCCACGACCACCAATCCAATCCGTTGGACAACTGCTGATCTAGCGATTTTTGAGGGCGATCAGGCGAATCGCTACGAGATTATTGACGGAGAATTGTTTGTGACCAGAGTACCTGATTGGGAGCATCAAGCGGTCTGCATCAACATTGGAACTGTGCTAAAGCTCTGGTCCGATCAAAGCGGCTTGGGTCAAGCGGCGGTCAACCCTGGCATCGTTTTCTCGGAATCGGATAATGTCATCCCAGATATTGTCTGGGCAAGTCATGAGAGGCTGGAACGGCTGCTGGATGAAGCCGGACATTTAACTGCCGCCCCTGAACTGGTGATTGAGGTGTTATCTCCAGGCAAAGCCAATGAAAGACGCGACCGAGAAGCAAAACTGAAATTGTATTCCGTTAGAGGGGTACTTGAATATTGGATTGTGAATTCTAAGGAACAAAGCGTTGAAGTTTATCGCCGCGAGAATGCAGTCTTGACGCTTGTCGCAACTCTGTATCGTCAGGATCAACTAAACAGCCCTATCCTTCCTAGTTTTAGCTGTTTGGTCAGCAAGTTTTTTTAGATGAATGCACAACCCAACTGACGGCATTTAAAAGAGCTTGCACAACTTAGCTTTAGTTAAAACTGATCCGGTCAGTGTCGTAAGATTCATCCGTTGACCAGCCCTGCGGCAATGCCTACCAGCCCAACCATTCTCCTCCACTTACCAAAATGAGTAGAGTGCATGAGTTAATTATGCCATCAACTACTTAGAAGCAAGAAGGCAAGCCAGTAAGCGAATGCCTTTTGCTACCGAGAGGTTGTTCTTAATCACACAGGGAACTTATCGTGTGTACTTATGACATTTACGATCGAGACATTCTTTCTTTTGCCTCAATGGCTCAAGATCCTGAGCTTGTTCGCAACATCCAAATCCGACTCAAAAAGTACGGATTGTCAGTAGGTCAGGTTGACGGTTTATACGGCAGCACCACGGCCAACGCTCTTAGCACCTTTGTCCATTCCTGGAATATTCCAGATAAGGAAACGAATCGAGATATCG
>CAXUIV010000197.1:0-7951 GCA_964250875.1 uncultured bacterium | reverse complement strand
AGACGATTAACAGAAATTGGACTGCCAGCGCTGAGGATCAATCCTAAGGCACAAAAGCCATAAATAACAGCCACCTCGCTGAGACTCCTGCGAAAGCACCATAACAGGTAGCCACCACCAAAGAGCATGACAGCTTGAATCAAAGGATCGCCTGCCAGCAGCCACAGGAATAATCCTAAGCAGGTAGCAGAGACAATGAATTGGGGGCGGTTAGACTGACCTTTACGGTAGCGCCACAGGAGATAGCCAGTGCCAATGACGAATAGAAACAGTATTGGGTATAGAGGATCTTTAGTCCAGACCTTGTGCCAATCTTTTGTGCCAGTCAAGATCTTCAAGAAAATTCCCCACCATCCCTGCCAATCAAACCCCAATGAGGGTCGCCACGACCTCTGGGCTTGCAGGAATGCCAAGAAATTACCAAACCGAACTTGGCAATACAGGCTAAATGAGAGTAGCCCGACACTGGTGAGTAAACCAGCAGCGTAGGCGATCGCCCCGGCGCGTTTTCTCCACGCCGCAATCAGAAAAGCAGGTATAAGTGCTATTCCCGTTGGTCTGGTTGCCGTCGCCATTGCCCCCCAGAGGCTAGCCCATAAATATCGTTGTTGGTCGAATGCTCGCAGAGCTGCTGTACTCAGCAAGAGATACAGTCCCTCAGAGTAAACAACCGTGCCGAACAAAGAGAGCGGACACAGAGCAAGAACGGCTGTTGCCCATCGCGCCGCACTTATGCCGTGGCGCTCCTCTACCCAACGATACAGCACAACCAGCGCCCCAAAAAATGCCAGGTTATTCACTATTGCGCCTGCTACCTCAGGTTTGCAGCCAATGAGCATGACGCCCCGAATAACTATGGGAAACAGAGGGAAGAAGGCAAGAGAATGTTCCTGTCCATCATTGGCATATTCGTAGCCAGAGGTAGCAATCTGCTGGTACAGAAGACTATCCCACCAGGACAAGACTTGATAGCCGACTATAGTCTTGATACCTTTAGGTGGAGCCGGAAGAGATGGGGCAACGAGGAACATCGCAATGGCTATGATGAGTCGGCTGGGTAGCCACACAGCAGCAGCAAAGACAAACTCATTAGCCCAAATAGATTTTTCCCTGATTCGAGATTCAGTCATCAAGTAATGGATTTTGCTCACCTCTTAAACAAGTAAACATCATCGCGCTGATAGCTCAGTTGAAATTTCTGGGTGTTTTTGAGCTGATTCACCAAGTTAGTGGCAAACTCACGATTACTCAGCCAGCCGGGATGACGTAAGTTGAGCAGTACATAGTTAAACTTTGTCAAATCAGCTGGTGGTGATTTGGCGTCTGTTAGCTTTACTAGAGGTCGGTGAGTCAGATGAGGCGCGATTTCAGCCGTAGTAAGAACACCTCCTGAGGTTTGCACCTGAGCGATCACCTCTCGTGTCGCTTGCCAAGTATCGAGTGAATTTAGATAAATTGACCAAAAATAGCCAAACTTCGCCAGGGCGACAAATGCTACCAGCGACCAAAGGATGATTGCTCGTCCACCACGTACCCAGCCTCCACCCGCAGCCAGTGTAGAGATGACAGCCAATATTAAGAAGGGGATTAGAGGTAAAGAGTATTGATGAGTCAGATCCCGTTGCAGTGGGTCGTCAGCGAGAATATTCATTAACAACGTGGGAATAGCACCCACCAAAGGCAGCAGATGCCGAGGCGAGAGTCCCCAAATCACGGGTGCTAGCAGCAGGGCTAAATACTCTACTGTATTCGCTGAAAAAACTTTACCCAGTGCCAGCCCTGGTTTCGTCAGCAGATTTTTGGTAATCTCTGGAAATGAATTTCCCAAATGACTATAACGCCCAAGATACCGCCCGACTGAAGCTAACTCCCCGCCGAAGTGGGGAATAACCGCCTGAGTAGCAATTATTAACCAGGCAACTCCAGCCGTGATCGCAATCGCCCCGCACAATCGCCTCTTCTCCAACAGCAGCAATAATCCCATTGCTGCCACCGTCAATGATAAAGCGTCCTTACAACCCAAAATGAAGATGATGCTTAAGCAAAACCACCCAGTTTCAGAGCGCCGCGCTGCCAATACTGCCACCAGAATGACTGGTAGCGCTAGGACTTCCGGATGGAAATCGAATAGGTTAATGTTAAAGGCCACCGGGTATAAGAGATACGCTGCGGCGATCGCCACAGCCTGTTGTGCTGAGAGTTTAGCCTGACAGGCAAGGTGCCACGTCGGTAATGCGCCTACTGCTAGGGCAACTGCCTGAACAGCTAGCAGCCAGTGGACATCAGGGTAGATTTTGTACAGTAAAGCTAGCGGGTAGACAATCCAAGCAGCATGATCGCCGAGAATATGAAACCCTAAGAAAGAGGAAATAGGCGGCGTTCCTGAACCGATCAGGTATATTGCTTGGTCAAAGATTCCCAAATCCCAGGCTCCCGAGTGAAACAGGGCGTGTCGTAGACTACTGCATGCAAACAAACTCAGGGCGCTCGCTGCGATCATCCAACCTAGGGGTCTAAGATTCAGTTTTAACATGAGGCTGTAACTGTCGCTGGCTAAAACTTGGGACACCCATAACAACCTACACTTGTACAGATATTCGAACAATCAAAATATTACAGCTCAACTGCCTAAACGAAAGTACCTACTCACGCAATGACTGCGAAAATCATCAATTTAGAGCGAATATGTTGCTACACTCTCTTTTAGAAAAAGATAAATCAGGCTTAAGGCAAGCGCTGACTCTAACAGCAATATTTTTCGTCTTCATGTTGGTGTTCTCTCTTCATCGCTACTACAGTTTCTATGCCTCCTACGATCATGGTCTTTTTGACCAGGTTTTTTGGAATAGTATCCACGGACACCTCTTCCAAAGCTCTTTGACTTCGGCTAACTCTAGCAGTGCGACATTTGACCAGCAGATTCCAACAGTATCCTACATTCATTTAGGTCAACACTTTGTTGTTGACTTTTTACTCTGGCTACCTCTTTATGCCTTATTTCCCTCTGGTGCCACTCTTGTAGTTTTGCAGGTTGGCTTAATTACCGCTGCTGGTGTAGTTTTGTATGCTCTAGCTCGTCATTATTTGCCGCCAAGCTTAGCCGTTTTTATCACTGCGGGGTTCTACGGAGCCAATGCCGTGATTGGACCAACCTTTGCCAACTTCTATGAACAGTGCCAGATTCCTTTGTTTGTCTTTAGCTTATTTTTAGCTTTGGAGAAGCGTAAATGGTGGGTGTTTTGGCCATTTGCCGCTCTGATATTAGGAGTTCGGGAGGACGCAGGGTTTATTGTTTTTAGTATTGGTGTTTATCTCATTTTGAGCCGTCGCTATCCACGTATAGGTCTAACTTTATGTTTGCTAAGCGTCGGCTATATAGTGATAGTGACGAATGCTATCATGCCGTTATTTTCCCATGATAATTCCCGTCTCTATCTTTCTTCACGGTTTGGCCAATATGGTGTAGGAGATGACCCTAGTACCTTAGATGTGATTCGAGCCATCTTGACTCACCCTAAGCAACTCGTCTTGAGTTTGCTGACGCCTTTCGACAAACGGTTGAAATACCTCTCAGGTCAATGGCTACCTTTGGCTTATGTACCCGCTTTGTCTGCCTCTGCTTGGATAATTTCAGGTTTTCCATTGCTAGAACTCCTAATGCAGCAAGGTGAATCAGCTCTTGCTATCAGTATCCGTTACGCTTTAACAGTCGTACCAGGAGTATTCTACGGCACAATTCTGTGGTGGTCTCAGCATCCAGAAAGATTTAAGCCGGGTTTTCGTCGCTTTTGGACCGGGTGCATTACACTATCAATTTTGCTCTCAGTCGTCTCTAGTCCAAATCAAGTTTTTTACTTTCTATTTCCAGACTCCTACCGTCCTTTAGTATACGTTTCTCTAGGCCGTGAATGGGAGCATGTAGGGCATATTCGAGCATTAATGCAATCTATTCCAGGCGATGCTAGTGTTTCAGCAACCACTTATCTGATTCCACATCTTTCTGAGCGGCGCGAGGTTATCCGTTTACCAGCTCTAAAGCTGCAAAACGATCAGAAGCAGGTCATTGAAGTTGAATATGCTCTAGCAGATCTGTGGCAACTACAGAAGTATCAAGCCGCTTTTAGGGGTGATCGTGATCGACTTCAGAACCTTGTAGCTCTAATCGACCAGTCTCTGGCTCAGAATAAGTATGGTGTTCTTGATGTGCAGGATGGGGTTTTGCTGCTGCAAAAGCAGGTTTCTTCTCAGCCCCAGGCGATCGCGGCTTGGTTAAAGCTGCGGCAAGAAATTCAAACAACCCCTGTTTTAGGCAAGTGAGGCGGTGAATATCATTTCTACTGGATGAAATTAAGTCTTGATATTCCCTGCTGGTCAAGCATCTGCATTACTGCAAGTTTACTGCGAATTGGGTGTGGAGGAAGATGATGAACATTTCAGTGGTGCTGCCTGTCTACAATGAGGCGAAGTGCATAGACAAGACACTAGAAACCGTTTTGTCTTTTTCCAAAAGTAGACCTTATTACAACTTCATTTTCGTCAGTGATGGTTCTGATGATGGTACAAACCAAATCTTGCAGAAATTAACGACTCCGATAGCGAGTCAGATCTCAATTATTTCTTATGAAACTCGAAAAGGTAAAGGACATGCCGTGAGGACAGGAGTGGAACACGCTGAGGGAGACTATATTTGCTTTATCGACAGCGATCTTGCTTATTCTTTAGAGCATCTAGAGCTAATTGTTGAGAAACTAGAGGAGTTTGACGTTGTTATTGGCTGTAGAAATATGATTCCGGAGAGCGTCAATAATGTAGAGTTGAGTCGGAAGATAGCGGGAAGAATGTTCAATTTTTTCTCTAGAAAAATGCTTGACTTATATTTCAAAGACATGCAGGCAGGAATTAAAGGATTTCATAAATCTGTTGCAAAAGATCTGTTTAGAATGCAAGAAATGACGGGATTTTCGTTTGATGTTGAGCTTATATATCTAGCAAGAAAACGAGGGTACACCGTTGGGCAAATACCTGCGATAGTGTCAGACAAGCATTTGGTCAAAGCTTCTAAAGTAAATCTGTTTACAGACTCCCTAAAAATGTTTGCAGATCTATTGAAAATAAAATATAACGACTTTAAGGGACTGTATGAGTAAAAGTATTTTGCTAAGCTTCGACGTTGAAGAGTTTGATATTACAGAGGAATACGGTCAAAGACTTGAGGATAAGGTTAAATTTGAAGTTTCTCTGCAAGGACTAAGAACAGTTGTTAATCTTCTAGATCAGCTTGATGTGAGGGCAACTTTTTTCGTTACGGCAAATTTTGCTCTCAATAACGAAACTATCATTAAACAAATTGCCAAGAGTCATGAAGTCGCCTCTCACGGCTTTTATCATTCTGATTTTAATTCAGGAGACTTGCAGAAGTCGCGGCAAGTTTTGGAACAGCTAGTAGGCAAGAGAGTATTAGGCTTCCGAATGCCTCGATTGCAAAAAGTTGCTGATGCAGAAATAGCAGCAGCTGGATATGAATATAATTCTTCTATGAATCCGACTTATATTCCAGGTAGGTATAATAATTTCTTCCAGCCTAGAACTGCGTACTACTCAAATCGGCTACTCAATATTCCAGTTTCAGTCACACCGCTCGTCAGGTTTCCGTTATTTTGGTTGAGTTTCAAAAACTTCCCGCTTTGGTGGATGAAGTTAAATTCTAAACTAACAATTGTAAACGACAACTATCTCAACATTTACTTCCACCCGTGGGAATTCACAGATATAACCCGCTTTCAACTACCAAGCTACATTAAGAGACATTCAGGCCAGGAAATGACTGAAAGACTGAAAGATTACATAATATGGCTAAAAGCACAAGGAGCATTTATTCTCTACTCAGAATTTAAGGAAAATTCTACAGGTAGTAATCCTGTCTGAGCTATGAGTGCAGGCGTTCTTATACGGAGACGTTACATTGTGACGTCTCTACAGGTTGCAAACTGTTTAGGATTGCTACAAGCATCAACCCGCAAGAACTTATAGTGAATGTGGAGTTGATTCTTAAATATAGTGAAAGCGATTACTCTCCTTGGCTCTACCGGCTCGATTGGCACTCAAACACTAGACATTGTGGCTCAGCATTCCGAGCAGTTTCAGGTTGTGGGGTTAGCAACTGGGCAGAACGTAGAACTATTAGCGCAGCAGATCCGGCAGTTTCGTCCTCAGATAGCTGCGATTTGCGAAGTGGGAAAGCTACCCCAACTGAAACAGGCGATCGCTGACCTGAACCCTCAACCCATTCTGCTGGCTGGAGAGGCTGGGGTGATTGAAGTTGCTCGTTACGGTGATGCCAAAACTGTGGTGACAGGTATTGTGGGCTGTGCTGGTTTGCTGCCTACCATTGCTGCCATTGAAGCGGGTAAAGACATTGCTCTAGCGAATAAAGAAACTTTGATTGCTGGAGGACCAGTCGTTTTGCCGTTGGTGAAGAAGCATGGGGTGAAGTTGCTGCCAGCTGACTCAGAGCATTCAGCAATCTTTCAGTGCTTGCAGGGCGTCCCCAATGGAGGACTGCGGCGGATTCTGCTGACAGCGTCTGGGGGCGCTTTTCGGGATTGGCCCGTGGAGGCGTTGAGTGAAGTCAAAGTTGCAGATGCCCTGAAGCACCCTAACTGGTCGATGGGTCGTAAGATCACAGTGGACTCGGCTACGTTGATGAACAAAGGATTGGAAGTCATTGAAGCCCACTTCCTCTTTGGCGTAGACTACGATCAGATTGAGATTGTGATTCACCCACAAAGCATCGTTCATTCCCTGATCGAGCTGCAAGATACCTCAGTCTTAGCCCAAATGGGTTGGCCTGATATGCGCTTGCCTCTGCTGTATGCTCTTTCTTGGCCTGATCGCATTTATACGGATTGGAAACCACTAGATTTAGTGAAAGCTGGGGATTTGACCTTTCGTTCACCTGATCGCCAGAAATATCCCTGTATGCAGCTAGCCTATGCAGCTGGCAGGGCTGGAGGGTCGATGCCAGCTGTGCTGAGTGCAGCCAACGAACAGGCAGTAGCTCTATTCCTGGAAGAGAAAATTCAGTTTCTAGACATTCCCCGCTGTATTGAATGGGTGTGCGATCGCCATGCCGCTGATAACTGTGCGACACCTTCCTTAGATGACATTGTGGCCGCAGACAAATGGGCGAGACAAGAAGCTGTGGTGGCGAGTGAGGCGTTGGCAAAAGGCGATCGCCTGATTTCGATTCAATAATCAGTCATGGTTGGCTGAGAATGGAGTAAGGCGTTTCCTGATCAAGAGCCAATAGTCATGGTTACTGTACAGCCCCGTTCCATTGAACAGTCAACCCGAATCGTCTTGGAAGGAGTCAGTTGGCAGACATATCAAGCCTTGTTAAAGGATCTGGGCAACAACCGTGCCTCTCTGCTGGCGTATGACAGAGGGACACTCGAAATTACTATGCCATCGGAACTTCACGAAATTATTAACCGATTATTGGATCGGATCGTGACGGCGTTGACAGAAGAACTGGAGATGAAAATTAAATCCTACGGTTCAACAACGTTGGATCGAGAAGACCTTGCTCGTGGAGTGGAGCCTGATTCCTGCTACTTTATCCAAAATGTAGAGCTGCGTGCTAGAAAGCTGGACCTGAGGACCGTGCCGCCTCCCGATCTAGTCATTGAGGTGGACATTACCAGCTCATCTCGTCGTCGGTTTGGAATTTATTTACAGTTGCGGATTCCGGAAGTATGGCGCTACACAGAACAAGCTGGGGTAATTATCTACCAGTTGCGAGGGAATGAGTATGTAGAGTGTGAGTTTAGCTCAATCTTTATCATGGTTACGGGTGCGAGGCTAATGGAGTT
The DNA here is from genome assembly GCA_964250875.1 of uncultured bacterium. Taxonomy (GTDB): domain Bacteria; phylum Cyanobacteriota; class Cyanobacteriia; order Cyanobacteriales; family Chroococcidiopsidaceae; genus CAXUIV01. The sequence goes on along the minus strand of CAXUIV010000197.1, from coordinate 80 downwards.
CTTGAAACTGGCGGAAACTGTGGATGATGATAATCAGGTCATTCGAGAACTGCGTCGGTGGGTGAGAAGCCAAGACACTT
>CAXUIV010000196.1:0-7971 GCA_964250875.1 uncultured bacterium | reverse complement strand
CCCATCGCCCTTCCCATGCCCCATGCCCCATATGTTAGTTATATCGGCAAAATCTGGTCAACTAGGAAATCGACTACTGCTTTTCGCTCATTTTATTGCATTTGCTCTGGAGCATAACTTCAAAGTCTTGAATCCAGCCTTTGAGGAGTATGCTGAGTTTTTCCAGTCAACCGCAAAGGATTTTCTCTGTAGCTATCCTAGTCCAACCTTTTCTACTGGAGGCAACAAATCGATTCGGAGGTATTATTACAGCTTTAATCGATATTTAGCGGGGAGTAAGAGATTCAACACAATTGCAATTGACCGAGAGCGACCCTTTAGCTGGAGTAAATCAGCTACAGTCAAGCAGATTAAACCAGGATCGGTCAACTTCTTTCAAGGATGGATATTCCGGGATGGTTGGTTTGTGGACGATTTGGAAAATTTGCATAAACATGCTGAGGAAATTCGCTCGTACTTTACACCCTTAAAGCAGTATCAGATTAATGTCTCGAAGCTGATATCAAAACTTCGGAGTGAGGCTGATGTTCTAATTGGAGTTCACATTCGCCAGGGAGACTATCAGCAACATCAAGCTGGAAGATATTTTTACCCAACAGAACAATATTTGTCTGTATTAGAATCAGCGCGTGCTTTGTTTCCTAAGCAAAAAGTCACTTTTTTGATTTGCTCAAACATAGAGCAGCAGCAGTTTGATAACTTCCGTTATGCTTGGGGAAATAATCACATTATTGAGGATATGTATGCTTTAGCTGAGTGTGATTACATTATTGGCCCTCCTAGTAGTTACACTATGTGGGCTTCATTCTACGGCGACAAACCTCTTTACATGATTAGAGATGTCAATAAAGTTTTAGAGTTAAAGGACTTTGTACAGTTCTATAACTGGCAGGGTACTTTTCACTATCATGATGACTGGAGTAAAAGCTTCTGGGAATGGACACACTAGAGGGCTTTTCTGTAAGAATTGTCTATTTTGGGGCAGTGGGCAGTGGGCAGTGGGCATGGGTTTGGAATATTAACAAGGTGATTGAAAGGCTATTTAAGTAGAGTAGAAAATAAAATCTATGAGAACAGATAAGGGAATCGTCACTATACTCACAGGTTTATACTCACTGCAAGACTGTATTCACTTCTTAGCTTCTGTTAGAAAATTTCATCAGGAACCAATTATAATTTTAATCAATAATGTTCCTAAATTTCTTTATCCTGTATTCAAGGCTTTTGGCAATGTCAGCTTAAAACAAGCCCCTTCTGACGACAATCCAGTTTTAGCCTCTAGACAAGCAAAATTGCAGCTATATAGTGAGTCACCCTTTGATAAAACTGTATACATGGATTGTGATATTTGTCTACTTTCAAACATCCAAGAAGTATTCGCATATTTAGACGAATTTGACTTTTTAGTGACTGAAGATGTGCAGCCTTCTATAGCCAAAGCTTCAAATCTACTTAGAGAAAAGCAACAAGATATTTTGTCAATTCTTCAGTCTACAGGTTTGCCATTAAAGGAGAATAGCATTCAGTATAATGGTGGGTTTATGGCTTTTAGAAAAAGCGGTACAGGTGAGGCATTGTTTTCACAGTTCAAAAAATACTTTGAAGTGGTTGTAAATCATCAAGATGTTTTGTTGCTAAGAGATCAAGGAGCTTTTGCTGCGGCTATTGAGACCGTAAAACCAAACATGAAAACTCTACCGCCTACTTACAATTATTTAAGCCAATGGAAGCAATATTACAGCGTGAACGATCCGATTAAGATTCTTCATTGTACTTATCCTTACCGGCCTCAGTACGCTAAAGATGTGACTCGATCTTTGTATACAAGGTTTTTTGATAAGTTCGCGAAGTTTTTTTTACCCAATCAGGTGAAAAACCCGTGGCGGGCAAAATGAGAATATTGTGTTTCAGCAAATGCGTTTAAGAGAAGATGAAACCAAAAGTCTCAATAGTTGTTAGCGATTTGTCCGGTGGCGGAGCTATCCGTGCTTTTTTACTATGCCAAGCTTGCCAAAAACTTAAGTACGATGTAGAAATTGTTGGCTTCACGTTTGGGCAGGAACTATTTGCCATTCCTCCTGCCGAAGTCTCTGTTGTTTCTGTTGCTGGCGGTAAGTATCCTGAGGTCCTAGCAGCGGCTCAAAATATTTTGAACAGGATTAACGGGGATATCGTCTACGCTGTAAAACCAAAACCTGCAAGCTTTGGTCTTTCCCTATTGAAAAAAATCCAAACTCGGCGTCCTCTTATCCTAGACATGGATGACTGGGAACTCAGCTGGCACGGTGGACAAGAATGGAAATATCGTCCAAATCTCAAACAGCTTTACAGGGACATTGTGAAAAAGGATGGCGCGTTGAGGTATCCGGATCATCCGCTTTACCTACAGTGGATGGAAAGATTGGTAAAGCGAGCGGATGCAGTTACGATAGATACTCAATTTCTGCAAGAACGCTTTGGCGGTGTGTACGTCCCTAATGGCAAAGATACTGCGCTCTTTGACCCCTCCCGCTATGATGCTCAAGCGAGTAGAGTGCGCTATGGTCTTTCAAAATACCGAATCCTCATGTTTCCTGGCGCACCACGACCACACAAGGGGTTAGAAGATGTTTTAATAGCACTCGATCAGTTAAACCAGTCAGACTTAAGGCTGGCGATCATTGGGGGTAATCCCTATGACGACTATGATGACAAGCTTGTCCAGCAGTGGGGACGTTGGATCATTAAGCTGCCAAAGTGCCCGGTTGAAGTTATGCCTGATGTCTTAGCAGCTGCCCATGTTGTCGTCGTGCCGCAGCGAGATACTCTGACTGCCCGCGCTCAATTTCCTCTCAAGTTGACAGATGGAATGGCGATGGCTAAACCAATTTTATCAACGCGAGTCGGCGATATTCCAGAAATTCTAGGCGAAACAGGCTATCTAGTTTCCCCTAGTAGTCCGGAGCAGATTGCTGAGAAAATAGAGTGGATTTTTCACAATCTAGAGGCAGCCGACGCGCAGGGAAGGAGGGCCAGAGAAAGGTGTATAAAATACTACAGTTTAGAAGCCATGGCTTCTAAGATAGAACAGGTCATGGCTAGTTTATAGTTTGCAGGCTTGAGGGCTTAGAAGTTTTAGGGTGTCATAATGAGTAAAAATTACCAGACATTATGCTTTTCAAAAAGTTCTTTTTAAGATTTGCCCGAAAATACCCAGGATGGATTTTACTGACTGTCGTTTTGGGATTCTCTGGAGCTTTATTTAATGGTGTGAGTACGACGTTAATTGTACCCGTTCTACTTGATTTTTTAGGGCAGAAAATTGATTTAAAATCAACTCCTCCTATTATCAAAACTTTCATGTCCCCGTTTGATAGTATTCCGCCACATTACCGGATGGCAGTGCTGGGCGGATTGATTTTACTAACTATCGTTCTAAAGAATCTATCTAGCTATGCCAGTACGTTGACTTCAAGCTCTTTGTCACGGACTTTGACAACAGATTTGCGAGAAGCTGGATTGGAAATACTGCTAGATGTCGATTTAGATTTTTATACTAAAACAAAGGTTGGTGATTTGATCAACCGCCTTGGGGCAGAAGTTGGTAGGACTGCCAGCGCTATCGGTTCTGCCATTCAGTTGATTATTATTTCGATTACAATCCTCGTTTTCATCTGTTTATTGTTATCGATCTCCTGGCAGCTAACGCTGGCTTCTACCGTCTTGCTATCTTTGGTTGCGCTATCAAATCAGTATTTCATTTCTCGCTCAAAGGCTTTTGGTAAGCAGCTTTCAGAAATGTCTAGAGCTTATTCAATTCGGGTGATAGAAGTTTTGAGTGGGATTCGTTTGGTAAAAGCAACTGGTAATGAGGAAAGGGAATATCAGCTGATTCAGCATCTGATTCACAATCGCGAACGAGCGGATTTTCGCTCTCAGCTTAATTCAGCAGCAATTGGCCCAATCAGTGAGGTAGCCGGTATCGTCGCTTTAATGATGATCGTCTTGCTGGGTCGAATCTTGTTTGCGACTCAGCTACAGAGTCTCTCAGCTGTGCTATTTACATATCTATTACTTCTGCTGCGGTTACTACCCTTTATCTCGCAGCTAAATGGTGTGCGCGACAATTTTGCCAATACCGCCGCTAGCGTCGAGATGGTGCATGACTTCTTGCGTCGGGACAATAAGCCTTTTATGAAGAGGGGTTCAATACCCTATACAGCTTTAAAAAAGGGAATTGACTTTCATCAGCTATCTTTTGCCTACCCTCAGCATCAGGCTTTGGTACTTCAGGAAGTCTCTTTGCACCTGCCTCAAGGTACAACCTTGGCTTTAGTTGGTGCCTCTGGTGCTGGTAAGTCTACTTTGGCAGACCTATTACCTAGATTTTATGACCCTATAGAGGGGTGCATCACTCTGGATGGTAGGGACTTACGCGAGTTTGAACTCAAGTCACTGAGAAGCGCCATGGGCATTGTGAGTCAAGATACCTTTCTGTTTAACGACTCGGTTCGCAACAATATTGCCTATGCACGACCTGATGCAGGGGATGACGAAATTATCTCAGCGGCAAAGCGAGCTAATGCTTACGAGTTTATTGTGAGATTACCGGAGGGATTAGACACGTTAATCGGCGATCGCGGCGTGATGTTATCCGGTGGGCAACGGCAACGTCTGGCGATCGCCCGTGCCCTACTTCAAGACCCAGAAATCCTGATTTTGGATGAAGCCACGAGTGCGCTAGATACTGTCTCTGAACGTCTAGTACAGGCAGCGATTGATGAACTCAGCCGCGAACGCACCACCCTCGTGATTGCGCACCGCCTTTCCACGGTGCAGAAAGCCAATCAAATTGCAGTGATGGATCAAGGGCGAGTTGTAGAAGTTGGCAAGCATGAGGAACTTTTAAAGCAGGGTGGCTACTATGCCCGCCTGTACTCAATGCAGTTTGCCGAACAAGCCTCCCCCACCGTCGATGAAACATTTGCCGGTATTGCTCAAGAAATGCGGACTGACGTCAGCGCCACGATTGGTTTGCTGCGATCGCTAGCAGACGATGCTGTCAACGATTCGGTGGAGCGACAGCGATTGATTCAGGAGTCTTACAGCTTGGCAGTTAGAATTCTCAAAAGCTTAAAATCCTTCGAGGATGGAGTAAAGTCGCAAACCGAGCTATACGCGACCTCTGTAATCGATCAAGCTCAAAATTTAAACAATGAAATCTACAGCCGCATTTCTCACCAAGTAAGATCCCGGCTCAATCCGCTCATCGGCTTCCTCAGTTTATTGTCTTCTAGCGATATCGATGACCGCCAAGAACGGCATGAATTAGTTGAACAAGCTTATTACTCCTCCATCCGTCTGCTTGACGCCATGAGTTCCTTTGAAGAAAGCGTTAAAAGTATCAAGTAGCGCTGTAAAAAATGCCTAAAAGGGGCTGTTCACCAGAATGAGAATGATAAAAAACGCTTTAAGGAAGCACTATGTCTTCTTTGTTGGAGATGTTTTACCAAAACCAGGGGCGCATTTGGTACAAACGACTAATGCGGCAAACGCAGCCGCAAATCTAGGTTATTCAACCTTTTTAGTCTACTACCGCAAAGGATTAAATGCCCTTAATCCAGTCAATTTGATTCGTCCTTTTGCATCAAGAAGGCCAGATGAGAATCTTATTAGTTTTTTCAATCTTCAAAACAAACTAAAAGTTGCTCCACTTCCCATGCCCTGGCCTATCGACCACTTCTCTGGCAAGTGGACTGATGCTAACACCATCGCCTCAAAATACTATTTTCCAGTACACATTCTTCCTACTACTAAGCTTGTCCATACCAGAGACTGGAATGCTGTAAAAGCAGCCGTTAAACAGGGAGTGGCAGCAATCTACGAGCGGGATCACGATGAGCAAAAACCTTATGAACCAGAGATCGTTGGCAGTCCCCTTTTTCAGATGACTGTCACAGTCGCCGATACGGTTCGAGAGAACATGATTCAGAACGGCATGCCCCCCGAAAAAATCATCAAGATGCACAACGGGTTTAATAGAGTCTTTTCTGTCAGACAGCCAGAACTGGCGGCAGCTTGGCGAGAACAGCTATTGGCTGGACGCCAGCATCTCGTAGTTTATGCTGGAGCGCTGTATCAGTTTAAGGGGGTGGACTTGCTGATTGATGTTGCCAAGGAACTGCCAACCGCTCAATTCGCCTTTGCTGGTGGTGATAGATTGCAGGTAGAACAATATCAGCAGTTGTCTAGGGAAAAGCAAGTTACAAACGTAACGTTTTTAGGCCACTTGCCACATCAAAAGCTAGCCAGTTTACTTCAAGCAGCTGATGTTTTGGCTCATCCTCATTGTTCAGGAGAGGCGGCAAAGTTCACGTCTCCCATGAAGTTCTTCGATTATCTAGCTGCGGGAGCGCCGATTGTCGCAACAGAAATTCCGCCTCTGATGGAATTTAAATCCGGCGATGTTGTTGCAGGCTGGTGTGAACCGGATAACCCAGTACAGTTTGCCCAATGCCTGAAGCAGGTTTTGGCAACACACCCAAGAAAGGTAGAAGGCTACGCACATAGTATTGATTTTGTCAATCAATTCTCTTGGGAGAATCGGGCAGCAAAAATTCTCAGCTGTGTAGAAGATTCAATGCGTCCACCACTAATGAATTAGCGAGACTGATTGATGGACAGACGAGTTGTTGGGATGTTGACTGGATACCCTGGCGTTACCCAAAGCGATTGGCTATGGCAGCAAACGCCAGATTTTTTTGGCAATTGGGGTAAGGTGCAAATGCAGGCTACGGCGTCAAAGCCAGATTTCTTGCTGCTGTATAATTTTGCGGGTATAAGAAGAGAGTTTCGGCATAAGTACTGGATTTTCAAACCAGAACTCAAAGAGATTCCTTACCCTGAAGCTGAGGTGCGATCGCTGCTGCGAGGGGTGCCAAAAGAACGAACGATCTTTCTCTGGCGGGAACCACCTTTGGAGGAGATTGTTGAGGCAAATTGCAGCTCTTACGAGTGGGCGAAAAACTACTGTGGCTACATTTCTGCGCCAGATGATGCTGCACCGACTCCAGACTATATGCCTGCTATCTGGTACCACTCCAATTCTTTCCGCGAACTGAACGATATGGCACCGCCTGCAAAGGTACGCACCTGTAGTTGGATTACCTCCGGAGTCAGCCGCACAGCTAACCACCGTCAGCGGTTAGAGTTTTTGCAGCTTGTGCAAGCTAGTGGACTTCAGTTTGATCTGTATGGGCGCGGTTTACCCAACTGGGCGAGAACATCTGGAGAGTTAGGAAATAAGTGGTATGGTATGGCACCTTACTATTACAACCTGGCGATTGAGAACTACACTGATAACGCTTGGTATGTGAGTGAAAAGCTATGGGATGCCCTGTTAGCCTGGTGCTTGCCAATTTATTACGGTGGTCCAGCGGCAGATAAACTACTGCCACCAGGCAGCTTCTTGAGGTTGCCTAGCTTAGATGAAAAGGGACTAGCGTATATCCAAGAAGTGATGGCGACGCCGGATGCTTGGTATGCAGCCAAACAGGCGATCGCCGAAGCTAGGCAAATTATCCTGCACAAGCTAAACCTACTAGAATGGCTCTCTAATTTTGTCCAGAGATCTGCGTAACTGTATGTTCTAAACACTGTTTGATCTCATCATCTTGTTCGTTTGTTAGTATTAATTATTCCCAATCGGAGTCAAAACAATGCTGAAGCAACATGTCGTCATCGTAGCGATCGCTACTGACTAAAGTGAGGAGTAATGACGGTGGAACGACTAGACCAAGCAGAACGTTTAATCGGCACCTTGGCGGCAAGCCAAGCAACCATAGCGGCAAGTCTGGAAACTGTAGCGGCGAACCAAGCAATCTTTCAGCAAAATCAAGCAATCTTTCAGCAAAATCAAGTAGCCCTACAGCAGACAGTCGAGCGAAACAGCGCAGCTATTGAGCAAAATGCCGCAGCTATTGAGCGAAACGC
>CAXUIV010000195.1:0-7980 GCA_964250875.1 uncultured bacterium | reverse complement strand
CGCACCCTGAATGCTCAGTTGGAGATCCGAGTCAACGAGCGAACGGCAGAGTTAAGGCGTTCCAATGAACACTTAAAAAGTGAAATTGCTGAGCGCAAGCGAGCAGAATTAGCACTGCGGCGGAGTCAGGAGCGCTATCGCTTTCTAGCTGAAGCTATTCCCCAAATTGTGTGGACTGCCAATCCAGATGGCGGGATAGATTACTTCAACCAGCGCTGGTTTGACTACATAGGAATGACGTTAGAGGAAACCGAAGGTTGGAAATGGCAAGCTGTGGTGCATCCGGACGATCTGCAGAAGTGTCTTGACCACTGGAACACAGCTGTGCAGACCGGCGAGACATTTGAGATCGAATATCGCTTTCAGAGGGCTGTGGACGGACAGTATCGCTGGCACCTGGGTCGGGCATTACCGATGCGCGACTCTACTGGGCAAATTGTTAAGTGGTTTGGTACCTGCACAGATATCGACGACCAGAAGCGGGCTGAAGAAGCACTCTTTAATGAAAAAGAGCTAGCCGAAGTGACTTTGCAGTCTATTGGAGATGCTGTTATCACCACTAATGCTCAAGGCCAAAGCGAATATCTTAATCCGGTCGCCTCAGCCCTCACTGGTTGGAATCAGCAGGATGCGCAAGGAAAGCCGCTTTCAGAAATATTTAGAATTGTTAATGAAACTACCCGTGAATTAGTAGAAAATCCAGTAGAAACTGCTCTACGCCAGGGACGCATCGTTGGGCTGGCCAAACAAACACTCTTAATTGCTCGTAATGGCAGGGAATTTGCTGTTGACAACTCTGCTGCACCTATTCGCGCTAGCAACGGTCAGGTTATTGGTGCAGTACTGGTATTTCGAGATGTCACTCAAGCCCGCCATCTGGAGCGTCAGTTGTCTTGGCAGGCTAGTCACGATGCCCTAACTGGACTATTCAACCGCCGCGAATTTGAGAACCGCTTAGAAGAAGCCGTAACGAGTGCGAAGACTGCACACCAACAGCACGCTTTGTGCTATCTAGATCTCGATCAGTTCAAGCTGGTTAACGACACCTGTGGCCATATTGCTGGTGATGAACTCTTGTGCCAAGTCACTGCTCTGTTTCAAACCCAGGTCCGCTCCACTGATACTTTGGCACGTTTAGGTGGTGATGAATTCGGCATTCTGCTCAACCATTGCCCTTTAGAGCCAGCCCTGCGGGTAGCGAATACGCTGCGTGAGAGCATTCAAAAGTTTCGGTTTGTGTGGCAGGATAAAACTTTTAATATCGGCGTTAGTATTGGGTTGGTTGCCATTAATAGTGACACTCAAAGTATTACCAGTGTTTTAAGCGCTGCCGATGCAGCTTGCTATGCTGCTAAGAATAAAGGCCGTAATCGCGTACATATTTATCAAGCTGATGATCAAGAATTGGCGATTCAGCACGGTGAAATGCAGTGGGTGGCGCGGCTAACTCAAGCCTTGGAAGAAGATCGCTTCTGCCTTTACTATCAATCTATCGTCCCGATCAATCAAACTTCCTCCTTAGGAGAACATTACGAAGTCCTCCTAAGACTTGTTGATGAAACGGGAAACGTTGTGTCACCAATGGCGTTTATTCCGGCGGCTGAACGCTACAACTTGATGCACACCATTGACCGCTGGGTAATTCGCACGCTCTTTGCCACTCAAGGGCAGCACTACCGCGACAATCTGAACCGATGTCAGTTACAAGAGGGTAAGGCTGAGTATTTGTACGCAATCAATCTTTCTGGTGCTAGTATCAACGACGACCACTTTATTGACTTTGTGCGCGAGCAGTTAACAGTCTATCAAATTCCGCCTGCTGTCATCTGCTTTGAAATTACCGAAACCGTCGCGATCGCCAATCTTGCTCAAGCCGCTCAGTTTATGCATGAACTCAAGCAAGTCGGTTGTCGCTTTGCCCTAGACGATTTTGGCAGTGGAATGTCCTCTTTTGCTTATCTCAAAAACCTGCCAGTGGATTATCTTAAAATTGACGGCGGTTTTGTTAAGCATTCCCTGGAGTCACCCACTGATTTGGCAATTATCGAAGCAATCAATCAGATCGGACATGTGATGGGCATTCAGACTATTGCTGAATTTGTTGAAAACCAGGAAATCTTAGAGAAAATTAAAGATATTGGCATAGATTATGCACAGGGCTACGGCATAGCCAAGCCACGCCCTTTGGCCTTGTAAGTTATAGTTATCGCCCCAATCGCTCGATTAAACAGGTGGTAATACGTTGAGCAGCCCCTGGTCTCCCCATTCGTTGGGGGCCATTTTCGGCAATCAGCTGAAGTCGGTCTGGATCGCGTAGTAAGGACTGCACCTCTTTAGCAACCTGGGTTGGTTGCTTCACCAGAATTAGAGAGGGACCTAGTAGGCGGGTTTGGGCTTCGGCAAAAGCAGGGGTAAATTGTGGACCTCTGCCGGGAAGAGCGATCGCCGGTTTACCCAAACCCACAAATTGTTCTGTGGCTGTTCCAGCCATCGCGATCGCCAAGTCGGCTGCATACAAGCAGTCATTGAATGCTGTTTGAGTCAGAACGACAGTTGCATCTTGTTGGACAAATGTCAAGGCATCTGGATCTGAGATGAGTGAAGAGTAGGAGCGACTCGATGGGTCGCCCCTGCGAGGATCCTCTTGAAAGCCGACCTGCACCAAACTTTGGCACAGGGAGTCAAGATTTAGGCCAGGAGCGATCGCACAGAGGAATAGCAGCGATCGGTCTCGAAAGGTCACGAGTAAATTGGGCACTGTCGCCAAGATTTCCTGCCAGTTAGCGTAGGCTTCTGGTGGTCTGGAACCAGGTAGGAGGAGAATGACCAGCGATCGCGCCTGTTCTTGCAGTTCTGCATCTGAGCCATAGAACATGTTGCGGGGTCTCGCTGGCTCTAGACCGTCCATCATCGGATTTCCCAAATCGTAAGCCGGAATTGTCCACTTCTGTAAAATTTGTGTGGTTAAAGAGTCTCTGGGAAATACAGCCTGACAACGACTACGACTCATTAGCCACCGTTCCCAAGGCAGATAAACTGACCCAGACCAGCCCTCCCAACGAGAGCGCGATCGCCTTGGCAACCAGCCAGCTTCATCCCGCAGGTAATATTCCGATTTTGCTGTGCCAACAAAGGCGTAAGTAACACCGCTCAACCAGGCAAACAACAGCGGCACAACATCCCCCACAGCTAAGATGACTCCTCCCTGTTTTGCCCATTTGCGGATAGCGCGGAGTTGAGCCAGGGTCAACTGAAGTAAGCCACCCCGTACATCTCGTGCGAGCTGCCGCCCATCCATATAGATGAAGCCACCAGAGGGCATAGTTCGCACTGAGCCAATCAGCGAGATCCCCATTCGTGTGTAAGCTTGCCCTTCACCAACTATGGGCAGAGCAGCGATTTTAAACGTTGAATGCTGCTGTAGTTCCTGCAAAATCCGGACCGCGATGACATCCTCTCCATGACCATTACTAAGGCAGAGTAATCTGGTTGTGGGGAGTGGGGAGTGGGGGGTAGGAAGTGGTGACAATTAGGTTACTCACTAAAACAAGTAAACCCAGATGGGGTGAGAGTAGTTTATCAGGTTCAGCCGGTGGTGTGATGCTCACTGTAGGGCTACTCACCGTTATTTAACCTGCTCACTTCTAACCATGTCTATGATGGGTTTAATTCTTCCGAGATGACAAGCTAGAAAGGATAATCAATCAAGAGCTATGCAATCGACTTCGATTATGCAGTCTGCCCTGCGGATCAAAACCAAAGTCTTACCAGGAAATAAGCTTGAGATTGAACTGCCTCCCGGTTCAGAAGGCGAAGAGGTTGATGTATTCGTCGTCCTACCGGAAAAGCCTAAAGCTCAACGCCGGAACGTTCTGGAAATTATTGAAAGAGCTCGCCCTCACCGTATGGGAATGACAGCCGAGCAGATCGATCAATATCTCCAAGAGGAGAGAGATTCGTGGGAACGCTAAATCTTCCAGAATCTAGTCTTATTTATCTAGATACCTCTGCTATCATCTACAGCGTTGAAAAAATTCCTGATTATTTCTCACTTTTGGAACCGATGAGTCTTGCTGCTCAGCAGCTTTTATTTCTTCTAGAGCTTGTGGGTTCCTGATGAGACTATAAATAGTTAATGAACAAGTTGCAAAATCAGCCAGAGAGAGCTACCGCTGATAACTATCCACAGTAGAACTCCCTGAACCATTGGTTTCCAACCCACTGCTCTTAACGTCTGCCGAGACAAACCTGCTCCGATTAGAAACAGGGTTAGGGTAAGTCCAGCGGTTGAAACGTGCGTGACTTCAGGAACAACTGAAGCGACGGCAGGCACTACAGTGCGTACTATTGATGCTAAGAGAAACAACCCGATAAACCAGGGAACTTGGATTGGATGGCGTGCCTTCTGTTGGTTGGACTTATGTCGCAACATACCGCTCGCTATCAGCGAAACTGGAATAATCCACAATGCACGGGAGAGCTTCACAGCTGTTGCGGTTTCTAGCGCACCGAGTCCGAAGTGCGATGCTGCACCCACGACACTAGAAATGTCGTGGATTGCCACTCCTGCCCAAGTGCCAAACTGAGTTGGCGTCAAGTGAAGTGCATGACCCAGCGGCGGAAACAGATAAAGCGCGATTGCATTCAGCACAAACACCGTTCCCATGGCGACGGAAATCTCGCTTTCAATCGCATTAATTACGGAACTCATGGCGGCGATCGCAGAACCGCCACAAATAGCCGTGCCAGCAGAAATCAACACCGATGCCCGAACAGGAATTTTTAACCAGCGTCGCAGTCGTTCTCCAAGCCAAAACGTCGCCGCAATGCTGGCTGCTGCAAACAGGGCACCTCGACTCCCTGCCTGTAAAACTATCGCCAAGTTCATACTGAAACCAAGCAACACAACGCAGGTTTGGAGCAGGTATTTTGCCACCCATCGACTTGCGATTGGAACTGGATTTTCCAGCGTCAAGGCAACCAAAATGCCAAGCGTCAAGGCGGCTGGAGGAGAAATCCAAGGGGTTAAACAGCAGCTCGCGATGCCAAAAAAGATCAAGGTTTGCCAGTTTAGTTCTCGTTGCAACCTGCTCGCTGAGTTGATGTAAATAGATGATTTGAGGAGTTTCATAGCGGGTTCAATAGTGCAACTCATTCGACCTTAAGCAATCCCGCTAATCGAAGCAAACGTTCTTTCCTGTTCAATCAATCGTTAAAATCGATTGATACTCAACGAGAGGCACTGACATGGCAAGAATGACACTAGATCAGATGCAGATTTTTCTGGCAGTGGCAGAGCATTTACACTTCACCCGTGCCGCAGAAGCCCTCTACCTGACTCAATCCTCGGTTAGTGCTGCCATTCAAAATTTAGAAGCAGAATATGGTGTGAGGCTGTTTGATCGTATCGGTCGTCACATTGAGATCACGCAAGCGGGAACGTTACTTCAAGGGGAAGCTAAAAAGATCTTGGCTCAAGTGGCTTTAACGGAACGTGGCTTGCGGGAGTTAAATAACTTGCAGCTTGGCGAGTTGAAGATTGGCACAAGTATCAACGTTGGCAACTACTGGCTACCGGAAAAGATTTGTCAATTCAAACGACACTATCCTAATATCGTCATCAACTGTACATTAGGAAATGCAGAAGAAATTAGTGGTGGAACAGCAGCGGGAACCTTCGATTTAGGACTTGTAACAACCGAAATTAAGCCCCCGCTTCAGCATTGTTTATCGCAGGAAGTTGTTGGCACTAATCGCTTGCAAATCGTCGTGGGGCGATCGCATCCTTGGTTTGGACAGCCCCAGATTTTACTGAGCGATCTGCTGACGACGGATTGGGTTATGCGAGAACCTGGTTCTGGAGCGCAGCAGGTGTTTGAACAAGCCTTACAGAGTTGGGGTATTGATCCGGCTCAGTTAAACGTGATTCTGGTTTTAAGCAGTAGTGAAATGATCAAGACTGTTGTAGAGAGCGGTATGGGTGCAGCGGTTATGCCAGACTCGATGGTGGCAAAAGAAGTTCAATTCTCGATCCTGCACCCTGTCCAGGTAGCGATCAGTCGGTCAACTTCCAATCTGGAAATTGTGCAGCCTATTTGGAAGCTCAGACATAGACAGCGATTTCAGACCAAGCTCTCGATCGCGTTTGAGCAGATTCTTAGAGGTCATCCTGATGAGGCTGATACACAATTATGAAAAACAATCAGGAATGCTACAGCGATTGATCCTCTATCCCAGCGTCAGATGCGCTAAGTTGAACAGTGCTAGATAGTGAGGACGGTACAAGCTCCTGCGTATCGTCATTTGTAACTAACGCTGGAGAAATTTATGTTACCCACTCTTGAAGAGCTACAAGCCGCTGCCACTCATATCAAACCTTTTGTTCCTCCAACCCCGCAGTATTGCTGGCCATTGCTCTGCGAAATGGCCGGTGGTGAGGTTTGGGTTAAACACGAAAATCACACTCCAACTGGAGCTTTCAAAGTTCGGGGTGGGCTAGTGTTTATGGCAATTGCTGCCCAAAAAACAAGTGCCGTAATCAGTGCCACTCGTGGCAATCATGGTCAATCCATCGGCTTTGCTGCTAGGCATTATGGCGTCAAGGCAACCATCGTGGTCCCTCATGGCAATAGCCCTGAGAAGAATGCAGCCATGCAAGCTTTAGGGGTTGAATTGATTGTTCACGGTCATGATTTCCAAGCAGCGGCTGATCATGCTCAGACCTTGGCGAGTGACGGAGGGTCAATAATGATTCCGCCTTTCCATCCACTGCTAATTAGAGGAGTAGGAACTTACAGTCTAGAGTTTCTTCAAGCTGTACCTGACTTGGACATCGTTTACGTTCCTATCGGTTTAGGGTCGGGTATCTGCGGCATGGTTGCGGCACGAGAGGCACTGGGACTCAAGACAGAGATTGTTGGCGTAGTTCTCAATGAAGCCCCAGCTTATGCCTTGTCATTTGAGCAGCGGCAACCCATTTCTCATGATGTGACGGCAAAGCTGGCTGACGGTATGGCATGTCGAAAACCTGTGGCTGAAGCACTGGAGATTATCTGGAGTCATGTTGCTCGCATAGTTCAAGTCACAGAACCTGAAGTAGCAACTGCGATGAAAATGATATTTGTCAGCACTCACAACGTTGCCGAAGGAGCAGGGGCTGCTGGCTTTGCAGCGTTATTGAGGGATAAAGAGCAAAACCAAGGAAAGAAAGTCGGTTTTGTCCTATGCGGCGGCAACGTTGACCACGACGTCTTTAGTGCAGTCTTAAATCAGTCTTGAGTAATAATTACAGCAACTTTCAGTGGGCTCCTGCTCAATTCCTCCACTCAAGCTCAGAAACTGCTTAAATGCTGCTGCTTAGCTGTGATATCACCCGCTTATCCCTTTTAGTACACTTCGTCATGAGAGCCAATATCAATTAGTGCGATCGCGTCTTCATCTGCTTCAATTGTCTCAAATGCAAATACAATCCGGCAATCATATTCAACCGAACAAGCCCATAATCCTTTCAGTTCACCTTGAAGTTTGTGGGTCTTGAGCGAGGGGGTAAATGGATCGCTCTGCAGAACTGATAAAACTTCAGTGATTTTGGCTGTAATTTTGGATTTCTCCGTAAAAGGCGTTTTAGGTTACTAGAAACACCACGTAACTGACTGCTTGAACGAGATAGAGTTTTCTCCGGTAGCTAAATGGGGCCTTCAAGGCAATTCCTGGAAACTCATCATCGGGCAAGTGGACCGCTTCGGTCTAAGTCCTGATCGTGCCATCTTGCTCTTCCGAGCGTATGGGTTCATTCAAATGATCTGCTACTTCTTGGTACAGATTCATCACATGGCTATCTGCAAGGCTGTAATAGACATTGCGACCTTGCTTGCGGTACTTCACTAGCCGCATTGCTCGAAGGATACGGAGCTGATGAGATACAGCAGATTCTCCCATCTTTAAGCCCGCTGCTAAATCGCACACACACAACTCCTGACT
>CAXUIV010000194.1:1982-8004 GCA_964250875.1 uncultured bacterium | reverse complement strand
TCGCAAGAAACGGGTGGGATTGAAGCTCTGCTATCGATAAATTGAGGGAGTGCGTGATGTAGTAGGTGCGGTCAAGTGCTTGAGCTGAATTCCTTGATGGAACCCCAACTTTACGATAGCGAGGACTATGAGCGAATTGCCAAGGCGATCGCCTTTATGCGGCAAAACCATCGAAGTCAGCCCGCTCTAGCAACGATCTCTCAGCAGGTCCATCTCAGCGAGTACCACTTTCAGCGGCTGTTCACCCGGTGGACAGGCATCAGCCCCAAGCGATTTTTGCAATACCTGACGGTTGAATACGCCAAAACGAAGATTGCTCAAACTAAGAGTGTTTTAGACCTAACTTTAGAAGCGGGTTTGTCTAGTCCAGGGCGGTTACACGATCTGTTTGTGACCCTGGAGGCCATGTCACCGGGAGAATTCAAGACAGGCGGGAAAGGGTTACAGATTTGGTATGGCATACACGACACGCCATTTGGTCGCTCCCTCATTGCCACCACGGCCCGTGGTGTCTGTCATCTGCATTTTCTAGATGCAGTGGAGCGACAGGCGGAACAGATGCTGCGTCTGGAGTGGGCAAACGCTGAAATCATCCACGACCAAGAAATGACTCAGGGGTTGTGCGATCGCCTGCTTAACCCAGTGGCACTAAGGAGCGGCAAACCGCTTGTTCTGTTGGTCAAGGGAACTAACTTTCAAATTCAGGTCTGGCGGGCGCTGCTGAACGTTCCCTTTGGCGGTGTCACAACCTATCAGCATTTAGCTGAGGCAATAGGTCGTCCAACTGCTGCAAGGGCTGTGGGTAATGCAGTAGGAAATAATCCAGTCGGTTACTTGATTCCCTGTCATCGGGTTATTCGCGAGTCTGGTGAGTTAGGCGGGTACCGCTGGGGCTTAGAGCGCAAAACACTCATGCTGGGCTGGGAAGCTAGTCAGGGTGCGAGGTGCCCAGGTTAAAGGGGAAAGGGAAAAGGGAAAAGTATAGGAGTGAGGCTATGCGAGTGCTAGACATTGCTGAATTTTTGCTGCTTGCTGCGTTGTGGGGTGGTTCGTTTCTGTTTATGCGAATAGCAGCACCTGTACTTGGTCCGGTGTGGCTGATCGAGTTCCGCGTCTTGCTTGCGGGTTTGGCGCTGCTGCCGATTTTGGTGCGACTGGGGCTTTGGGGTGAGGTGAGGCGACACCTGATTCCACTGCTTATCGTTGGCTGCGTCAATTCGGCGCTGCCATTCTCGCTGCTTGCCTTTGCATCTGTTTCTTTGCCTGCTGGATTCACCTCAATTTTAAATGCCACCACACCTCTGTTTGGCACAGTTATTGCCTTGGTCTGGCTGAGAGAAAAGTTAACAGGCGCACGACTGGTTGGGTTCATTCTAGGATTTGCTGGCGTGGTCGTTTTGGTGGGGTGGAAGGCGACTGTAGCAACGCCAGCCTTTTTCACGGCGGTGTGTGCCGGGTTGCTGGCGTCACTGCTATATGCGATCGCCGCCCCATACATCAAACAACATTTAGTGAGTCTCTCGGCTCTAGCAATTACAGCGGGAAGCCAGTTAGGTGCAGCATTGCTCCTCTTACCTGCAATGCCGTTCACCATACCTCAAAAAACACCGTCAGCCACCGTGATTCTGGCGGTGCTGGCTCTGGCGCTACTCTCAACGTCATTCGCGTATATTCTCTACTTCCGGTTAATCAGGAATATTGGAGCGACAAAGGCATTGACAATCACCTATATAATTCCCCTATTTGCCTTGTTGTGGGGCGCAGTTATACTCAAGGAACCTATAACCTCATCAACACTGTTAGGCTGTGGTTTGGTTCTGTTGGGCACTGGCATCGCCAACGATCTATTTACCAAGGTGCTTAGGGTAAGGAGATAATTCATGGGATTAGCGAAATTCGACCGGCAGAATAACGTTTAGCTAAGACCTGCATGGAAGGCTAGAGTTTTTAAATCTGGCACTACCAAATCTGGTTGGGCAGTCCCTGGCAACGCAGCCCCGGATCCTTCTTTACCCGCTCGCCGATTCACAAAAACCGTTGATAATCCTAGAGAATGAGCTGGGATAACATCGTGATAAATGCTGGCACCAACATGCAATATCTTCTCCCTCAGCAGACCAATTCTGTCGAAAGCAAACTTGAAGTTGTTGGTAGAGGGCTTGTAGCTTCTTGCCTGTTCTGCTGTAATAATCCAATCGAATTTAACCTGTAGGTGCTTTGCAGAATCGGCAAATAGATCATCATCTACATTTGAGATAATTGCTAATTTGAATTTCTGCTTAAGGAATTTAAGTGCCTCAACTGTGTCTGGAAATGGTTGCCAATTCTTAATAGAATCAGGTAGAGAGTCGAGTTCTGCTGAATCAGGTGTAAAACCGAGTCGTTCACCCAACTTCTGCACAACTCCCCTCAAAACTTCTCGGTATCTCATGTATTCTCCCGCTTCTAACCCTGATTCAAATTTAGCAAACAGTTTGAGAATTTCTTCGTCATCCAAATTCACATCGTACTTTAAAAGCAGAGGCTTCAGCGCTGCCAACATTCCTTTTTCCCAATCGATCAGGGTGCCATAGCAATCAAACGTTAAAGCCTCATACTGGTCGAGGTTAATCATGTTGTACCTGCTTTTTTTCTAATACTTGAAGATGCTCTACTAAATCCTGGCCATCAGCGTTATGTTCCTTAGCGATTTGCTCTGCAACAACCGCATCTCCAGAACAAATCGCTTGCACTAAGCTCTCGTGCTGCTGAGCGATCGCTTCTCTATTGGAAATCAGGGCGTTACAGGACGCGATGTACAGCCTGATTTGCTGCTCGACAATCTTGTACTGCTGTTGTAATCGATTGTGTCCAGAGAGTTGAATAATCATTTGATGCAAAGCAAAGTCTGCATCCGCAACGTCTTGCCAATTTCCTTTTTGCGTTGCTTCAATCAACCTTTGCAATGCCATGTTCAGGCTATCCGCTTTCTCTGGTGTCATCGCCCCAGCTGCCAACCGTGCTGCCAACCCCTCAAGCGCACTTCGTAGCGTGTAGAGTTCCCAAGCATCCTGTGAACTCAATCCTGAGACTGCACATCCTTTATATGGAAACTGAACGATCAATCCTTCGTAAGTCAACTGTTGTAACGCAGATCGAATCGTTCCTCGGCTGAGATTAAGCCGCTCGGACAGCTCAATTTCTAACAGCCGTTCCCCAGGTGCAAAAGCACCACTGAGGATTTCTTCTCTAATAACGTCAGCAGCCTGAACATCAAGACTCCGGGGGGCGATCGCTAAGTTTGCTTGCCTCTGTTTCATCAAAGTTAAAAAAGTAAGGATCTCTCAATGCCCCATGACCTTTGCCCCATGCCCTCAAAAACAATTAATCTCGATACGATGGGTCTTCCCGATCCAACATGCGTAGCAAAGCAGGCCACTGCAACTCACCTAAATTCTCTACATCAAGGTCCTGCTGTGCCGCAGATTTTTCACACACAGCCTGCGGTGGCATAACGATTTTCTGACCAGAGGATTGCGCCAGAATCTGCACCTCACAGGAGCGCTCCAGATAGTACATCAAGATGAACGCTTCTGGAATTGTGCGCCCACAGGTGAGCAAACCATGATTGCGCAAAACCATGACCTTTTTGTCTCCCAAATCCCTTGCCAAACGTTCCCGTTCATTTAGATCCAAGGAGACTCCCTCGTAATCATGGTAGGCAACGCGGTTGTAAAACTGGAGAGAGAATTGCGTGATTGGCAACAGTCCACACTCCAGGGTTGAGACTGCCATGCCGTAACGCGAGTGAGTATGTAGAACACAGGTTAGCTCTTTCTGGGCAGAGTGAATGGCGCTGTGAATGACGAACCCCGCCGGATTCACTGACCAGTCGCTGTGTCCCACGATATTCCCCTCCAGGTCAACCTTAACCAGGCTAGAGGCATTGATTTCGCTGAACATCATGCCGTAGGGGTTAAGCAAAAAATGTTCTTCCGGCCCTGGCAAACGCACGGAGATGTGAGTACAGACCAGATCAGACATGCGGAATCGGTCAATTAATCGGTAAGTTGCAGCAAGCTGAATCCGCAACTCTCGCTCGTCAAGCTCTTGCTGGGCTGGCGGTAGGACAGATTGCCGGGATAGTATCTGCTGTCTCATAGCTGGATATCCTTACGTGGGGACAAAATTAGGCAGCATCAAGTGATCGCGATTGTGAGCATCGCTATGGTAGAAGACTGATGTAAAAGAGTGTAGAAGTAATTTTGTAGATTGTCAACAATTGACAACCGACTAATCCAGGAGCTACTACGACCTATTTGACATCGTGAATAGTCACATCTATATTACTTCTATAGTGTTCTCATTCACTTCGGCGTAAGAGAAACCTGAGCAGCTCACGCTGTTCCTCTAACAACTGCTGCTGCTCTGTGGCAAGTACAGTCAATCGCTGATTGAGTTGCTCAAGCAGTTGAACCAAACCTTTATACTGCTTTAACAACCGGACTTCTTCTGCTCTTCTCTGTCTACCTAGGCGATAAGTAATTAGTGGAGAACGATTTAGGCGCAACCGAGCGATTGTAAACTCACCATTCGGCGTCAAAGGAAATAATCTACCATCATCCAGTTCTAAAAAATGAATCGTGGCTGATTCATGAAGAGGATTCCAGAGAGACGGTTCTTCAGCGGAACTAGGCCAGTAGTCGCGTTTATACTGATTACAGCGGACACAACAGTATAAAAGATTATCGGAAGTATCTACTCCACCTTTTGATTTAGGCCAGAAGTGATCGATAGTAAGTTGTCCGCCAGCATCAGTTTCAGAAACGGTGCAGAATTCGCAGGCAAATTTAGCTCGTTCGCGAATCTGCTCCCTCAATACAACTGAGATACTCACGCGAATTAGGCTGAGATGAGTTGTTGCTGAAGTACCGCAATTTCACGCCGTAAGACTTCATTCTCCATAGTAATTTGCTGGATGCGTTGGGTCACAGTTGTAAGCTGAGCCAAAGCAGCTTCAACCTGTGTCCACAGTTCTGACACATCCAACTTAGCACTTGTGTGTTGAAGTAAGTCACTTTCCATTGCGTCTTGAGAGGCATACCACTGTTCTAGCTGTGACTGCTCCTCTGCTGCCAAAGCCTCACCGCGTGTAGCTCGGTCGTGCAGTTGCATGCCTAGTTCATCTGAAGTCATGCCAAATTCCCAACTCATTGATCTCAATTTTACAGCGGACATTCTTGGGAAATTACCAGCTACGAATGTCTAATCCACATCCAGATTGCACATTCTCGTTGGGACATCCTTACGCGAGGACAAAATTAGGCAGCATTAAGCGATCGCGATTGTGAGCATCGCCATAGCAAAAGACTATGTAGAAGAGTGTAGAGGCAGTTTTGCGGATTATCAACAATTAACAGTAGTGGTCCATTGTTCGGTGTCCGTTCTTAAAAGTCCGATGGAGACAATGGCTTGACAACTGACCATGGACCAAGGACAACTGACGTTACCCAATAATCGTCACTGTTCCTGTATCTAGGTCGTATCGACCTCCAACAATCTTCAACCTACCGGACTGAGATCGCTCCATGAGGAGAGGAGATCGCTGCAACTGCTCAATCTGATATTGCACATTGGCAGTCACAGCATTGTCTACAGCATCACCTGGCCGCTCTTTGATCCGTTGCACGGCTGGTAGAATTGCCTTGACAAAAGTGCTAATTTCACCTGGGAGTGATTTGTTTTGGACAGCAGCGGCGACTGCCCCACAGCGCTCGTGACCCAGCACCATTAGCAGCGGTGTACCTAACAGCGCCACTGCGTATTCAATGCTGCCGATCGATTCAGGCGTCGCAACATTCCCTGCAATCCGCACATCAAAGATGTTTCCAATGCCCCGATCGAAAATAATTTCAGCCGGTACCCGTGAGTCGGCACAACTCAAAACAGTGGCAAATGGATATTGTGATTGAGCGACCTCCCGTAACCGGGCCTCAGACTGATCCGGATATTGAGGCTGATGCTGGACAAACCGCTGATTGCC
>CAXUIV010000194.1:0-1882 GCA_964250875.1 uncultured bacterium | reverse complement strand
GGGCCTCAGACTGATCCGGATATTGAGGCTGATGCTGGACAAACCGCTGATTGCCCTCCAACAATTTTTGCAGTGCGGCATCGGGACTGAGTGATGGAGGCGCAATTGAGGATAATTCGGCAGCTTGAGCTTCGACTTGCCACAGGTTGTTGGTTGCTGCTACAAAGGCTCCTATCGATCCTAGTTTTAAAAGGTCGCGACGACCCATGGAACCGTTGCTGTGACGCATATTGATTTTCTCTGCCTCACAAGGATGCGACACATTTAACAGAGGAAATCTCCATTACATCTGAGACATAACAGGTTCCACCAAACTTATTGAGCAGTGGTCGGACGTTTTCGACGACGGTTTTGAGCTGGTCGGGCATACAAAAGGCAATGATGTAAACATTATCGAGCATGGTCATATCTAAATCTTCAGTGCCTTCTCGCAATCCTTTACCAGCAACATTGCGAATCACGGCATGACCATGAACACCTGATTTACTTAAACCGTCTAAAATTCTTCCCAGCTCAAATGAATTGGCAATGATTTCGATTTTTTTAACAAGATGCATGCAATTACCTCCAAAACAGGTTAATTACGTATAGATAAAGCGGAATTCCCACAATGATGTTGAACGGGAATGTTACCGCCAGAGCAGTCGAAACGTACAGGCTGGGATTTGCCTCAGGCACAGTCAACCGCATTGCTGCTGGGACAGCAATGTAAGAAGCACTAGCACACAGGACGGAGAACAAGAGTGCATTGCCTTGAGGCATGTTAATAAATCTGGCAATGAGCAACCCAATGCCTGCGTTGAGTATAGGAATCAGTATGGCAAACGAGATGAGAAAAACGCCAGTTTTTTGCAAGTCTTTAATTCTCCTGGCAGCCACTAGCCCCATATCTAGCAAGAAAAAGGTCAGAACCCCATAGAACAGCCCCTGAGTGAAGGGTTCCAAGGTTTTCCAACCATGTTCTCCCGTTAATACGCCAATGAGAAGACTGCCAACCAGCAAAAATACTGAACTGTTGAGAAATGCCTCTTGCAGCACTTCAGACCAAGCAGATTCCCGCTCTTCATTAACAGTAAATAGATTGACGAGGATGAGACCTACAATGATCGCGGGAGATTCCATCAGAGCCAGAGCTGCTACCATGTAGCCATCAAAATCAATGCCGAGTTCAGTCAGAAAAGCGCTTGCCGTGATGAAAGTAACAGCACTGATAGAGCCATAGGTGGCGGCGATCGCCGCTGAATCATAGGGATCAAGCTTTAGCCTCAGAATAAAAAAGGTGTACAGTGGGACAACACAAGCCATCAACATCGCTGCGAGGAGCGTCAGAACGACTTCCTGAGTCACGCCACTCTTGATGAGTTCTACCCCTCCCTTAAACCCAATCGCCAGTAGCAGGTAAAGCGAGAAGAGTTTCGGGACAGGTGGAGGAATTTCTAGGTCGGATTTGACAAGAACAGCAGTCATCCCCAAAAAGAAAAACAGGATTGGTGGATTCAGGATGTTGGATACTATCAAGTTGGCATCCATGTCTATCCCTCTTGAGGTTGATAAAACTGAAAGTTTAAAAAATTTTGCATGGTGAAAAACGGATATAACAGTTAAATCACGATGTATCGTGTCCTATCATCCCATGTCAAATGGATGTAGAGATGTTGCATGCAACGTCTCTACAGGACTTAATGTGTAGTGGCAATACCGTGAGGTCCTCTGCCATAGCTCATCAGGGACGATTGTCAGTCTGGGTGGCTCGTAACCCGAAACAGCAGACAGTTTAGCTCTCCTGGTCGGGTTCATGGATGAGGTGTTTAAAATGGAGTCAGGTCATTCAGCACAAGTGACTTTACTCTTGCTCCAATGCCAAGCGTCTTCATCAACCCCA
>CAXUIV010000193.1:0-8066 GCA_964250875.1 uncultured bacterium | reverse complement strand
AGGAACAACAGCTTTGATCTGAGGAAGTACCATCTGGAATTTTTTTAGCGAGTTTCTATTCATCGTTCAATCCTGCTGGTTCTCAGGCATCTTCTCCTACATTGAGATGCACCTCATCTCAACCTTAAAGCAAATCAGCTTTACCGCCTTAGCATAAGGGAGGAGTCTTAAAAGACTCATCTGTCTCTTGGGTCATCCTAAATACGAATGAAGCACTTCTAGAAGCCTATCTCAATCATGACAGCACTACTCAGCTCCCCTCAAGGTGGAGAACCACGCAAACAACTAACAACCAACAACTGAGCTACCAAGCTTTGAGCAACTTATTGAGAAAGGAATTGATTGAGCGTTTGAGCTGGTGCTGGCGATACCAGTTCTGGAAAGCTCTTTCGTATTCCTCGCCCTTGGATTGGTAAGTATTCCAAGCGTTGAGACCAAGCCCTAGACCCCATACTGACAGAACGTATGGGGACCAAGAAAGATGACCAGCGCTGATTAAATTCAGCGTTACCAAAAAAGAGTTGACAATAATGTAGTTGCCGACACGTTTCTGTAATTTCCCGCGTCGGTGGATGTTAAACTCCTGCCGCTTTTGAATGTCTGTCTGCTGGGACACCCACTCCCTCTCTGCTACCTGTAGGCACTCAGGTGAAATTTCGAGTTCAGCCGCAATCTCCAGTAGCTGCTCGTGGGAGAATTCTCCCTCATAAGCCTGACGAGCGATCGCGATCTGGAGAATTTGCTGGATATCTGCTTGATGATAAGAGCGGGTCATCTTAGCCTCAGAAACAGTCATATCTTATTTCTATCCCTTTTCAAAATAAATATGTTATGCAAAAAGGTCGCGGGCAACCTCTTTACAGCTATTATGTCTAGGCTAACAAATGTCCGTTCTGCTGTGTTCCCTAGCTTCTACAACTGTTACCGCGCATGATGCTGACTGAACAGCACATAAATCTTTCAGTTCATAATAAGCAGGTATCGAGCAGCAACAAGGATGAATTCGCATGAAAGATAAACCTATTCGCACCCTATCCGTTGATATTGGTGGCAGCGGCATCAAGGTTATAGTCCTGGACACAACTGGTAAGCCCCAGACTGAACGGGCGCGGGTAGAAACACCGCAACCTGCTAAGCCGGAGGCTGTGATTGCCGCGATCACCGAGTTAGCGACTGGGCAAAGTTTTGATCGCGTGTCGGTGGGCTTTCCTGGTGTGGTGCGCAACGGCGTGATTGAAACGGCAGCGAACCTGACTCCAGACTGGGTTGGGCTTGATTTGGGTAAAGTCCTTTCAGAGCGTTTGGGTAAGCCAGTGCGGGTGGCGAATGATGCTGACATGCAGGGCTTGGGGGCTATTTCTGGGCAGGGAGTGGAACTGGTTGTAACCCTAGGCACTGGCTTCGGTTCGGCGCTGTTTGTGGACGGTAAGCTGGTGCCAAATCTAGAGATGGGGCACCATGAGTTTCGCAAAGGGGAAACCTATGAAGAGCAGCTGAGGCGTGTGACCTTGGATGAAGTTGGTGCCAAAAGATGGAATCATCGTCTAGAAAGAGCCATTCGTTCTCTCCAACACCTGTTCAACTACGATTACCTCTACATTGGTGGTGGTGAGGCGAAAAAGGTGACAATCGAGCTACCGTCAAATGTAAAAATCATTTCCAACGTGAGTGGTTTGTTAGGCGGCATTGCTTTGTGGCGAGATATAGATAGAAGCGATCACTAGCATTCGCACTTACTTTTCGCATTTACTTGATGAATTACTGTGCAGAGGAACTCATCTCTTGGTACGACCATAGTCGTAGACTTCTGCCTTGGCGTGGAACGAACAATGTTTATCACATCTGGGTTTGTGAGGTCATGAGTCAGCAGACCACTTTGGCTGTTGTTGTGCCAAAATTCTCGAAGTTTCTTGAGCAGCTCCCCACTGTTGGCGATCTGGCGACTTGTGATGAGGACAAACTGCGACAGCTCTGGTCAGGATTGGGCTACTATGCTCGCGCCCGCAATTTAAAGAAAGGTGCGCAGTTTATCGTTGAGCAGCTGGATGGTCGTTTCCCTCAGTCGTACCGGGAGTGGCTCGAAATTCCTGGCTGCGGTCCCTATACGGCGGCTGTCATTGCCAGCATTTGCTACAGCGAGAAAGTTGCCTGCGTTGATGGCAACGTGGTGCGGGTTGTCAGTCGGCTGCTGGCATTATCTAAGGATGTGTGGAACTCATCTGGGCAGTCAACCATTCGAGCTTATGTGACTCGTATGATACCTGACGAACGCCCCGGTGATTTTAATCAGGCGATGATGGAACTGGGAGCAACTGTCTGCCGCAAAACGCAACCCCGCTGCCATGTGTGTCCCTTGCAGCAGCAGTGTCTGGCTTTTGCAAGGAATTGCATCAATATCTGTCCTCCCTCAAAACCGCGACGAGAGCCGGTGAATGTAGAGCTGTTGGTGCTGCTTTGGAGAAGGGATGATACATTCGCCATGGTGGAAAGAAAGAAGGGTTTTCTATCAGGCACTACCGGGTTCCCGCTCATCTCTGAAGTTGAAGCGCTGGATGTCAAAAGGACTCTGAAATCCTTGCCTGAGCTACAAGTGTCCGAATCTGGTAAATTTTCTCATACAATCACCCATCATCGGATTACGGGAAGGGTCCTTGTTGTGGCAGTTGAAAAGAGCATCAGTGCTGACATTGGGCATCTTGGCTTTCGGCAGCCTTTGTGGGTCGAAAAAAGTGCGATCGCAGCACGTCTCTCCACGGCGTTAGACAACAAGGCTTTCAGGCTGTTTCAGGACGACCAGGAGGCGAGTCAGCTCTGTCTGAATCTTTGATAAAAGTGTTGCTAACTGTTGATGTTGCATACCGTTATTCTGCAACATCCAGAAATAACCGTGGGTAGATTTGAATTGTTGGAAATGCCAATGGAATAAGAAGTGCTGCTTTTTGTGAGAATGCTTTCCTGCTGATAAACTGTCGCTCCAGGTCCACGAAACATGAGAATCTGATGTGCGTTGATATCCAGTATCCAATAATCTGCAATGCCAGCTTTAGCGTAGGTTAGGGCTTTCTGCTTGCGATCGCTCAATAAAGTGGTGTCTGCCACCTCAATAATCAAAAAAATGTCGTCAGGATCCGGATGGCGATCAGAATACTCATTGGGATCGATCCGAACCACAGCAATGTCCGGTTCAGGTTCTGAATAAGGTTTCAGCGTGATGGGCAACTGCATGCGAACGTATGCAATCTTTTCGAGTAAACGGTCAAGGTAGCGGGCAGCACGCTGTGTTGTGGAAGCATGAGGAGGAAGTTGGGGACTCATTTCAACGATTTGTCCTTCCAGCAGTTCAACGCGATCATCCGTCGTGAGGATCCCAGCCTCAACCATTCGATGGTAGTCATCGACTGTCCACCGCACTGCTAGTGTCATTTTGTACCCACCTTTATTACAGCGGTTCAACCTGATGTTGCTTACGCCCGTTCCTATTATCACAGCGAAAGTGGGTCGGTTGCAAACGCGAATAGCTACAGATGAAGAATAGAAGGCTTGGTTCTTTGCGAGTTAGAGTTTGGGGGCAGTGCAGTACCTGTCTTTTTGCAAGATGATGTAATGCGAACATCAGAATTTTCTGGGCCTATCAGAAGACGGCATTAACAAGTAAGGGTAATGATACTGTTAAGTAATCTCTCATAGCCTACATTAGAATAGCACTATATGATATTAACTTCTGCACAAATGAATTTGAGAGACATACTAGTACAAAAAGTTGAGCAAGTACAATATTATATCCTAAAAGAGGCACTTGGCTTTGTCCGTTTTCTTAAAGTAAAACATATGCAGGACAAGTCAGAGGCTAGTCTCTTAAGCGAATCATCTCCTGGAAAAGATTGGCTTAAACCAGAGGAGGATGAGGCTTGGCAAGATTTATAAAGGGAGTAGTTGTTCCTTTCCCAGCGATCGCGCCTCGTCTCTGGAAGTGACGAAAGTACTATGTGGACATTCAATGCTATCGCTACGTCCTTTTTGAAGGATGAACTCAAGCAGAACGGCATCTCAACTTATATTCCTGAACTGATCAAATATGAGGCGGCGATCGCGGAGTTGGGATATGCATTAAGCCCTGTAATTCACGAAGGAAAGATTCAGTCCTACGGCTTTATTGCCATCAGTAATGAAGATCCTACTAATAAAATTATTTCTGATGAACCTTTTAACCTTAGTGACAGGCCAACTGATGGGCATTATAGTTTTTCAAGCTTTACTCTACCCGAAGCAAGAAGAATAGCTGATGGATGTCACAGCTTTTCAATTTTTATAAATGGGCAGTTCAAAGGAGTATTGACTCTACAGAATGCCCAGAATGAACTTCAGATGGTGCAGCTTCAGCAGGAACTTAGAGCTATTATCTGCACAACAGATACCAACGGCGTCACGAGAATATTTTGTGAAGAAGGAGTTGTCATTCACCAGTATCGCAGATGGCAGAGAAAGCCCTCTATTAACAGTGCAATTCAAAGTATCTCCCGCTGCGTACCTCAGGCTGATGGCGAAATTTTGAGGGATATTCTAGAATTCTGCTTTCATGACTTGAGTCCTCGTAAAATTGGAGCGACGCTTGTTTGGTGTTTGACGGACATCAGTCCAGAGGAGATGAAAAGTATGAAGCCCAACTTTGCCCTCAAACAGATTGAGACAAAGGTCGGCGATGCACTATCTACTGCTATCCTGCGACATCTTTTAACCTACACAGACGGGGCAGCAATTCTGAACATGAAAGCGAAAGTTATCGGTGTTGGCGCACAGCTTAAGTACTCAGATGACAGTAAGCGGCTGATAGAAGCTTATGCAGGTACAAGGCACACCTCCGCCAGACGATTTTCCTACGATTTCGCTAAAGTTGTTATATTTGTTGTTTCCAGTGATGGTCCTGTGACAATCTTTTCGGACGGCATGAGTGTCGTGGATTTAAGAGTCCAGTTGGCAGAAATGGCAACAGAAAACACACCCCTACCGACTAAACTGGAGGTGGTGTCATGCTCGAATGAGCTAAATTGTCCAACTTGTGAAAAGAGAATCAAGATTCAAGAAACAGAGTTCGTTGACGACAAGGACAACAAGGAGATATTTTGTCCTGTCTGTGGACGCTTTATTTACTCAGTTAGCTGTAGCGGACTGGACGTTTATATCGTCAAAGATCTAACGAATGACGGATTGTACCATCAGGCATAGTCGTCCCCTGAAATTGGGCTTGGCTGAGATTAGCTCCTCTGAGATTAGCTCCTGTGAGATCAGCTCCTGTTAAGTTTGCTCTTGTCAGATTAGCTCCTCGGAGATTAGCCTCTCTCAGGTTAGCTCCTGTCAAGTTCGCTTTACTGAGACTTGTCCATCTGAGATCGGCTCGATAGAGTTGGGCCGAGCTGAGGTTGGCGCTAAAAATGTAAGCTTTATGGAGATGGGCCGAGCTGATGTTGGCTTTTTGAAGGTCAGCTGCATAAAGATAAGCCCCAACTAGCTCAGCCTCGTGGAGATTAGCATGACTGAGGTTAGCTGCAATCAGGTTAGCTTCAACCAGATTAGCCTTTCTAAAATTAGTCCCGATCAGATTGGCACGGCTTAGATCTGCACCTATAAGGTTAGCCTCACTCAAATCAGCCCCAATCAGGTTGGCCTCACTAAAAGTGGCCCTCCTGAGATCAGCGGCAATCAGCTTGGTCCCGACTAGATTAGCTCCGGTGAAATCAGTATTGCTTAATTCAGCTGCGTAGAGGTCAGCAAGGCTGAGGTTAGCATGACTGAAGTCAGCAGCAGCCAGGTTGGTTTGGCCAAGAGCGGCGCTTCGCAGGTTAGCCCCTGCCAGATCCACACCTTCAAGGTTCGCACCTTCAAGGTTAGCTTCGCTCAAGTCTGGCTCTAACTGATTGAGAGTCCTCCACTTCATCCATCTAACTGCACCTTCTTTGAGTAGCGCCAAATGCTCTGGATTTGCCATCTTGTAGATTTCCTTGCCGCTATTCCTTGCGAGTACTGGCGGGATGTTCGCGACCAGCCACACTTTCAATCGCCACCAGTGTTGCGCTCTTAGCTGCCATAATGTCTTGTTCTTCTCCGCCTAAGTAGAGGCGTCCGAAACTGCCAACGGCCTGAACCTCTAAGATGTTGATTGCAGCGGCTTTTTCTGCCTGATTGGCGGCGAGGGCTGCATAAGCAGCAGGCTCAACTTCCAATACGTAGAGCGTCTGCCCTGCTAAAATCATCTGTCCTCGTCGCGTCCGATTGATCATTTGCGTCTGGTGGGCATCAATGTTGCGAATAATCTGGCTAGAAACGACTCGCGGCTTGAGACATTCCTCTCTGCGGACTCCAAGCGCCTCCAGAATCGCTTTACCAGCAGCCAGAGTTTCGCCTTGTCTAGTGGAATGAACTTCGAGCAAACCATAAAGTCTTTCAACCACCTGTACTCCAGGACGTACAGCGGCAGCTTTTAAAGCAACATCAGTAATCCGGTTGATTTCGATGCCTGGTGAGATTTCAATCCACAGCGATGTATCTCCCGGCAATGGCAAGAACCCCAGCGCCACCGTTCCCATGTAAGCCGCATGCTGAGGCTGCAAACTGTCTAGAAATACGTAACTGCGTAGTTCTATGCCCAAGGTTTTGCTCTCCGTATCAAAGCTAAGATAAAAGAAAGTGCAACATCTGAGTTTACCCTGCTCGCTTTCATCTTTTCTCTAATCGGGAATCAGAATACAGCAGCACATAGTGATGAGAATTGCAACTATCGCAAGAATTTAAATCTAAAGACTCTTTAAGAGGGTAGAAGCTATATTTTGTCAAGGTAACTTATACTGGTAGTGAGTATTCCATTGTCAGGTTTTAAAATGCAAGCTCTATTAACGGGGCCGCTCCAGTCGCTGACTTCCCTGACAGCAGGTTACTGTCAACAGCATACAGACATAGCTACTGAGAAACTTGTGATGAGCAGACGTAACTGCCCTTCCTGCTCAAACATCTTACTGCGTCACATCCGACTGGGGAAACTTTACTGGCGCTGTGGCCACTGCCACTAGAAGACAGCAGTCTAGAAATTGTTTTAGAAAGCTAAAATCCAGACCCTGAGCATCCGTTTTCTAGTGGAAATGCTGTGGTTACCAGCGTCCGCCTATTCCCCCTATTTAAGGTACATTTTTACATGCTTTACAATCCTCTGCGCCAAGAACTTCGTACACAACGCGCCGCCGTCATTCCTTCAAATAACGAGTTTGTGTTGCTGGAATGGTTGGAGTCTACTGGCCGCCTGATAGGCCGTGAACCTCAAGAATCGGAGTATCCAGATGAAGTAGAAGAAATCTCAGAGCTGATAGCTGTTGACGATCTCATCTACGACAACGAAAACGACGATGACGATGTGGATTTAGAAGACTAGGAAGCGACATATAAGCTTAAAAACAGGTGAGCTGTAGATATAAGCATTTCTGAGTTACGATGTAAATGGAAGATTAAATTCGGCTGTGCAGTTTGCTCTTTAGCAGTGACAAGCCTATCTCCGAATCTAACTCTCTACATCCAAGATTTTGGGGATACTTCATGTCAATCTACGTCGGTAATCTCTCCTTTGAGGTTACACAAGAAGACCTCAGCCAGGTTTTTGCTGAGTACGGAACAGTAAGTCGCGTTCAACTGCCAACAGACCGAGAAACAGGTCGGATGCGGGGGTTTGCCTTTGTCGAAATGGGAACCGAGGCTGAGGAGTCGGCGGCGATTGAGGCTCTGGACGGTGCTGAGTGGATGGGTCGTGGATTAAAGGTGAGTAAGGCTAAGCCGCGTGAAGAGAGACCTGGTGGGCGGACGAACAATAGTAGAGATTCAAGACGCTACTAAGCACGAGATTAATTCAACTTTAAAATCTTTCGGGCAGACTTTTGCTCTGCCCTATTTAGCAACCAGATTGAGCAACTCGGCTGATTGAAGTGATTGCCAGCCTCATTGCCAACATAAGAGCATCAATAGGAGGAGATCGCATGACCCAAGTACTTAAGGGCCACGATGAAGGGATAGAGTCAGCCCTGCGTCGA
>CAXUIV010000192.1:0-8067 GCA_964250875.1 uncultured bacterium | reverse complement strand
AGGAATTTGCTCCTCAAATTCAAACGACATACATTTTAGAAAAAGCGGAAGAACTGTTCGAACGTGAAGCGGGTGTGCTGTACAAGCTCCAACACCCGCAGATTCCCCGCTTTCGCGAACTGTTTCGAGTCAATCTAGACGGTAAGGGATATATCTTCCTCGTGCAGGACTATGTGGATGGTCAAACTTACCGCGCTCTGTTAGATGCTCGTAAACTAGAAGGATTGCAGTTCAGCGAGGCAGAAGTCACCCAGATGCTGTTGCAGCTTCTGCCTGTTTTAGAGTACATCCACTCGCTGGGAGTGATTCATCGAGACATCTCCCCAGAAAACCTCATCCTGCGGAACTCAGACTGGCTGCCAGTGCTGATTGACTTTGGTGGCGTTAAACAAGTCGCAGCAACTGTTGCATCCCAGCACTCGGCTGTAGCCCCTATACCGCCCACTTTACTAGGTAAGCTGGGCTACGCTCCAGAGGAGCAAATGCGATTAGGGGCAGCCTATCCTCACAGTGATTTGTACGCTTTAGCGGCAACGGTACTCGTATTGCTAACTGGCAAAGAACCCCAAGAACTGATTGACGGCAACACTCTCACCTGGACATGGCGGCGAGAAATCAGGTTAAGCCCGATGCTGGGATCTGTTTTGGATAGAATGCTACAGCCGCGACAGAGCGATCGCTATCAGTCTGCTCATCAGGTTCTACTTGCCCTAACCGGCAACCTCCCCATCAATAGCTATTCCCCACCACGCCCTACTCCGAGTACTGGAGCCACCCTGGCTGTGGCGGGGAGGGCAGACGTAGCCATCCCGCAACCATCCCAACCGAGGGTATATACTCCCACTTCTACAGGTCAACTTAACCGCCAGACAGAGCCATCAGGAAATAATATCTGGCTGTTCTTGTTGCCGCTTTTTGGTGCAGTCGGAATGCTGTTTTGGGCTGCAAACAGTTGGATTCAGTCTCACCCCTCAGAACAAACATCCTCACCGTCAGCTCAACCAACCGATTCAACCTCAACGAAGACTCCCGAACCAAAGCCGACTTCGCCCTACTCATCTCAAGAGGAAGCGCGACGGCAAGCCCTGTTTAATCGTGGTAAAGAGCTGGGTATTGACGAGAATTTCTTGTTTGGCGGCAAAGGCTTAGTCAATCAGCTATTTCAGGAGCAATATCCACAGCAGCGCCCCCTCACCCCCGAACCAGAAGATGCGGATTCGCGATCGCAGTGGTACAAAATAGCTGATGGGTTACTGGATACCTTGGAACAGCTAAGTCCAGAGGCGCGACGGCAGCTCGGTAGTTACGATGCGCAGTCACGCGATCAGGCTAAAGCCGCAGTAAACGAGCTACATCTAAGCAGCCGCGCTCTCTACGATCTAGCAGATGCTGCCTTCTTTCACCTCTTTCCAGAACAGCGGGGTCGGAATTTCCTTAACCAGCCGATTGGTCAAGTTTGGCAGGGACTGGTGGCTGATAAAGTCAAAGCCGTGCAAGCTGGAACTGCCCTAGAACGAATCGGATTCGACCCAGGTGCAACGAGTCAGTCAGTCAGCGGTACCCTAAAACCGGGTGAGGGCAAAGCCTACATCGCTAACCTCTCTAAAGATCAGTCAGTCGAAGTCAAGCTGCAAGCAAACCAGACGACTCAGCTCTCGATCTATCCTCCAACCAGCCAACTTCCAGCTTTGCTCAAAGCGGAAAAAAACTGGTCTGGGAAGCTAGAGCGCTCAGGCTTATATGAGTTCGTCGTTGTCTCAACCGGCTCAGAGAGCAACGATTATCAGCTCAACCTAACAGCTGATAACCCACTCCCAACTCCCTCACCTCAGCAGTCTGGTACACCCAATCCCACTACCCCCGCCTCACCATCCCAACCCAACGTTACCACCCCCTTACCTACTAGTCGGGTACCGCGAAACCTGTAGAGACGTTGCATGTAACGTCTTTACAAAGGAACTTAAATCAGATTGCGATCAAAACTTCTGTCGTAAGCTGCTAACCGGCACAGCAGCGCGTCGGATCGGTGTTTCATTCGCCATCGAATAGGCCATATTGAGAATGTTCTGGCGTTCATCAGCAAGAAAACTGACTTTATAAATCATGCTATCCTGCTGCCACATCACTGATGAAAAAGGGTAAGACGGATTTTGCTTTGGCCCTTCCAACAGGTATCCCTGAATATTTTGTGTCAGCCTAATTGGAGTTGCAGCAGCTTCATGTCTCTTCAATTCCCGCAGTGCATTAGCGGAGTTCTGAGCATCCACTGAGAAACTGCCTACCAGACAAGGCTGGGGACCAGTATTACAGGTAAACAGGCTGACATTAAGGCCAGGAGGTACAGAGGAGGGAAAGATCCGCACAATTAGCCGCTGGATGAACTCATCATCGGCTGGACCACCCAGCAGAATCTGGGACGGCAAGCGCATTGCATAACCAGGAGGCAAGTCTTGCCGGATTTGGTCTAGGTGGGAATCAAAAATTCCAGCCGGTTTGGCAGTGACCCTAGCCGCACCCACCGCTAAAGCTAGAACAACTAGCACAAGCATACGCCACAACATCGTGAATCACCTGGTTTATAAAAGGTTTTGAGCAAAATGCTCACGAATAAAGTCTACCGCTCCTTGGTATAAACGCGGCATGGGACGTAGGGCATGGAGCAGATGAAAAAAAGCCCTAGCCAGAGCAGACTAGGGAACTCAGATATTTGCATCTAGGAAGCTACGAGTGAATTGGGCGTGGTGGATGTTTTGGCCGGTCGAGGCGCACCCTTGCAGCAGTCTCCTCAACCGCCGTAATATCTGCCTCCGACATAGAATCCGTGCAGTCAGCCCAACCGTGAGAACTGCTGCTTCGCTCCCTAACTCCCGTCACATCATCAACCGCCTTCAGTCTCTGCTCTCTTGAACCTGAATGTCTGTCTTGCATAGCAAAAGTTTGGTAGAGGACAAGCTCATTGTTCCCACTTCAAGGACAATCACCACCATCAGCCCTTTCTCATCCTCTTACCTCTGTGTCCTCTGCGCCTCAGCGGTTCGTTTCCAAAATCTCCGTCTCCAAATCCTCATGCCTAAAAGACCTAGCATTCTCCCCAGCATAAGTCGCCACCACATGCCCATCCCCAGCAAGCTGATACTTATACGTCACCAGCCCCTCCAAACCCACAGGACCACGAGGAGGCAAATGCTGCGTACTAATCCCAACCTCCGCCCCAAACCCGTAGCGAAAGCCATCAGCAAACCGAGTTGAACAGTTGTGAAACACCCCAGCCGCATCCACCTGCGCTAAAAACGTGGCAGCGGCAGTTGAGTCTTCAGTAACAATCACATCAGTATGTCCCGAACCGTAACTATTGATATGAGCGATCGCCTCCGCCAAAGAATCCACAATCTTGATTGACAGAATCAAATCGCTGTACTCCGTCGCCCAATCTGCTTCCGTAGCCAGTTTTAAAGGTTCATCTTCCCCTGCCAAGAGGGCACAGGTTCGCTCATCTCCGCGTAACTCCACACGACGCCCTCCCAAAGCAGCTGCGACCTGTGGTAAGAATACCGGAGCAATACTGGTGTGAACCAGCAGTGTTTCAATCGCATTGCAAGCAGCGGGATACTGGGTCTTGGCGTCTACGGCAATTCCTACCGCCTTTGTTATATCTGCTACTTTATCTACGTAGAGATGACAAATTCCCTCTGCATGACCTAGCACCGGGATGCGGGTATTGTCCTGCACAAACCGGACAAAAGAATTAGAACCTCTGGGAATAATCAGGTCCACATACTGGTCTAGTTGCAGCAGCGCCAGCGTTTCCTCTCTCGTTGTCAGCAGTTGAACCGCACCGTTGACGCCAGTCTGGGCCAAACCCCGATGAATCGCTCGTACTATAGCTTCGCACGATCGCACTGCTTCTTGGCCACATTTAAGGATGACGCCGTTACCAGACTTAATTGCGAGAGCGGCAATCTGGATCGCCGCATCTGGTCTGGCTTCAAAAATAACGCCCAAGACGCCGAGTGGACAGGTAACGCGCTTGAGGATTAAGCCATCGTCCAACTGTCGGTGAATCTGTACCACACCCGCTGGATCTGGTAATCGACCAACGTCTCGAACCCCAGCGATCGCACTCTTGAGCTTGGCTGCATTCAGCTTCAGCCGGTTAAACAATGCTGGCGGAATTCCGTCGGCGGCTTGACAATCAGCCTCGTTGGCCGCCAAAACCTCCGGTGTGGCGGATTCCAAGGCTTGGGCGATCGCTTCAATAGCTTGATTCTTCGCCTCTGTAGAAAGGGCTGCTAGCTGACGGGCGCAGTCGCGGGTCTGTTGGGCGATCGCAATGAGGGGAAGGGAGGCAATCTGGGAAGCTGTCATAAGCTCATACCACTTTAGATTTTAGATTGAAAAATTCGGCATTGCTGAATTGTAGTATGTGTCCTCATCCCCATGCCCCATGCCCTATGCCCTACGCCCCATGCCCCAAGTTAACCTTCGCCTGTTGCCACAAAGCCTCCAATTCATCCAGAGTGTAATCTGACAAGGGTCGTTCCACCACTGATTCCATTTGAGCCAAACGCTGAATGAATCGGCTATTTGTTCCCTGTAAAGCGGCTGTGGGGTCGAGATTGTGCCAGCGGGCGAGATTGATGATGACAAATAGCAGATCTCCCAATTCTGCTTGTTGTCGTTCTGGTGATTCTTGGGCGATCGCCTGTTGAAATTCTCCGAGTTCTTCTTGAAACTTCGCCCAAACACCGTCGATATTTTCCCACTCAAACCCAACGGCAGCCGCTTTTTGGGAGATTTTCATTCCCGCCGTCAATGGGGGCAGAGTACGGGCGTAGCGGCCCAGTTTGCGGCTGAGTTTTTGGGCTTCGGCGGCGGATTCTCCGTTTTCTGTCGCTTTGATCTGATCCCAGTTTTGCCGCACTTCGTCAATGTTTTGCACAGTGACATCGCCAAAGACATGCGGGTGACGTCGAATCAGTTTTTGGGTGATGCTTTGGGCAACTTCAGTCAGGCTAAATTGAGCCGATTCACTGGCAATTTGCGCTTGCAGCACGACCTGTAAGAGGAGATCTCCCAGTTCTTCAGCGATCGCACTCTTGTCGCCACTCTGAATTGCATCTACCACTTCGTAGGCTTCTTCAATCACATAAGGTGTGAGGGTTTGGGGAGTTTGGGCGAGGTCCCACGGGCAGCCACCGTCGGGCGATCGTAATTTGGCCACCACTGCCACCAGCTCTTGGATTGCTGCTGATGTAGCAGCGTCAGATTGGGTTTGGTTTTGCATAAGTATTTAGGGTAGTCGCCTCAGGTGCTAACTGCAATGCTCCGCTACTGATTCTTGCGTTTGATTGCTGGTTTAGGTCGGCGAATGACGCGAGTCGATTTACGTCGCTTCGTTTTAGCAGGCAGTAACCCACTCCATCCCTGCTTTTTCAAGCGCTTGTATGTAGAACCGCCCCAGTCACTCACGATATGGCTTACTGCTCCGAGTTCCAATCCCAAATAGAGGGCAATCCACTCGGCACTGTAGTGAGTGAGTGATGCTCTTAAGAATTGCACCACTAGCTGCCAACTCCAGCCCACACCCCATGCGATCTGAGCGATCTTCAGGATGAGCAGGCCAACCATCCCCAACCAGATGGCTAAGTAAAGCACCCGCAGCGTTGTGCCGACAATTGGCCCGTGGGACAAGAAGGAGCGATGGCGCAGGGTTTTCTGGTAGGGCAACCAAATCCACCGCAGCCATCCCCAGCGTTGATACTGCTTGGAGTAGATATCCAGGTCGGGACCAAACATCAGCCCCCCAAATAGGAATCCGCCTGAAACCAATAGAGTCAGGTTGCCACTCTGGGTTTGTTCAAACGTGAAGCCAGCTACAACGGGCAAGCTCCATAGGGTAATGCGATCGTGCGTCTGGCCAGAGGGCATATTCAGACTGAAATGCGAACAATCTTCCTTTGAATAGTAACAGGAGGATGGTAATCTGCTATATTAGTTAGC
The DNA here is from genome assembly GCA_964250875.1 of uncultured bacterium. Lineage (GTDB taxonomy): Bacteria > Cyanobacteriota > Cyanobacteriia > Cyanobacteriales > Chroococcidiopsidaceae > CAXUIV01. The sequence continues at coordinate 2,067 of CAXUIV010000192.1, read as the reverse complement.
TGTATGCCGCGAGCGGGCGATTAGCTCAACGGTAGAGCGCCTGCCTTACAAGCAGGATGTTACAAGTTCGAATCTTGTATCGCCCATGCCCTAGAACGAATAATGACTAGTGATCGCTTGAGTAGAGCGTGCTTGCTAAATTTTTACTCGGTTTTCACTCTCAGTTCAAGATACTCGGTCTGCATCTAAGGGAATACTAAGTGAACAAATTAGTATTTCAAGTTAGGTGTTGAACTTTATGAAAAAACAACGAAGCAGTAAATCCTTGTGGCCTCTATGGTTTCCCTACCCTAGTTCATGGTTAAGATCTCTAGTTCTGTCTTTGTGGATGTCTGTTGTCTTAAGGATAGAACTATTTTGGAGTGTTCTTTTTGGTGCAGCTTACTTTGGTCTCACAAAGCGTCTAGAGCCATTGATAGGGTCTGTCTGTCTAGCGCTAACCGCCTCCTTTACATTGTTCTCATATACTCATCACTTCTTATGGAGTAGATCGCCGGTACGTTATCCTAAATGGCTTCCTAGTCCCAAAAGTTTGTGGGAAGGTTTTTATGCTGCGATTGTCATGACAATAGCTATAGCGATTAGTTTTGCATGTGTGATACCTTTACATGATCCTACTGTTGGACAAGTGTCTGAGGCAGAGGTTAAGTGGTTAACTATAATATGGTTTACTGCTGCCTCCTACCTTTACCAAGCTGAATATCTAATCAGAATGAAGGGTAGCTCTAGAAGAAATTAAGTATGCGGTCATAAAACACTTCTACTTCTGTCATACCACTCATCTCGCAGCTCATTAACCCACTTCTGCGCATCCCTCCCCTCTAGTAAAGTTGGGGCAATTCCATAAAACTCACTCACTCGATGCTTCGCTGGCTTCACGCTGCTTACTATATCTGGCTTTTTTAACCCCTCTACCCCTCTTTGGATTAACTCCAGTCGTTCCTCTGGCTCAAGCTGTGCCTGCCTCAAAACCTCTTGCAACAACTGACTCATAGTCCCAACCTCATGATATTCTAAATTGCCACTTCCAGTTACCTCATCTACATAGCAAGCGTCTCAAAAGCAACTCGTGTAGGTTCTGAAGAAGGAGGCATAAAATTGAGCTTTTCAAAGCCGATGACCTTCCCGTTTATATCCTTCATCAAGATCACCTCATTTCCCGTTTCCTCAGCTTCATATTCATCTTCAGGATTGCCAAACCAGACAACCAATGTATTGCCAATGCGGTCATGAAACACTTTTACTTCTGCCATATCACCGTTCCCTCCTTAATTTTATCCGTTCTATACGCCGTAATCAAAAAGCCTTCGCCGTTCAACCGTTTTGTGACAGCACAAACCCATCGCTTCTCTCCATCTGTACGGTAAAATAAGAAAACTTGAGTATCACTTTTGCTCACCCGAACTTCATCGGGATTATTTAAGGTAGCCTGAGTATCAGCTTCACGCCCCCGCGTGATTGGGTGCTTAACAGTTGTAATTAGTTCCCAATGGCTCACGGTTGTACGAATCCGAAAACCCAAAGGTGTACTTACTTCAAATAGAATTTTCTCATTGGAAGGTGCATCATCTGCCATCCAAGTTACACCTCCAACGCATCTAAATCCGTCTGGCTCTTATCCTCCAGCATCTGGAGCTTCTGCAAAAGCACTTTATGCGATTCGTACTTCACCTCTTCGTACTCCGTTTCCTTATGGCGATCAATAGCCGTTCCCCTGGCGCAGGCTGCTCTGCCTGCCTCAAAACTTCTTGCAACAATGGACTCATAGCTCTAGCCTCCTGAGATTCTCCTAAATTGTCACTTCCAGTTTGGCACTTTCAGCAAACTGCTGCCACTTCTCCTCAAACGGCTCATTGTTACCCTCTGTTTCCTGCGTCCCCACACAGACTTCAACATGTTTATCCCTATTAATCGACCACTTCTTGATGAAATAAGCTGTTCAGCCTTTAAACTGGGTATTTCAGATGCTGAAACCCTTTGCCAGCTTAGATTGCCTCGGAAATTTAAATGCACAACAGCTTAGCACTATAGATATCATCACGATTAAAATTAGGGACTGGATAATGG
>CAXUIV010000191.1:0-8073 GCA_964250875.1 uncultured bacterium | reverse complement strand
GCCGCATTCCTTGCGATGTGATTCATCTTGATATTGACTACATGCGCGGCTACCGTGTCTTTACCTGGAGTCCTCAGCGTTTTCCAAACCCCGCCAAACTCGTGAGTCATCTGGCGCAGCATGGCTTCAAAACAGTGACGATCATCGATCCGGGAGTGAAATACGAACCAGAGGCGGACTACTCGGTGTTTGACCAAGGAATTGAGTCTGACTACTTTGTGCGTAAGGCAGATGGTCAATTATTCCACGGCTATGTCTGGCCCGATAAAGCTGTTTTTCCCGATTTTCTTCGGCCTGATGTGCGTGACTGGTGGGGAGATTTGCACAAAAGCCTCACTGATACGGGTGTTGCTGGAATTTGGAACGATATGAACGAACCAGCGATTGACGATCGCCCTTTTGGCGATCCTGGTAACAAGATCTGGTTTCCCCTGGATGCACCACAAGGACCAGTTGAGGAGCGAACCGCTCACACCGAAGCTCACAATCTTTATGGGTTAATGATGGCACAGGCGGCATATACGGGGCTGGAACGCCTACGACGGACTGAACGTTCGTTCGTGCTAACGCGGTCGGGATTTGCCGGTGTGCAGCGTTGGTCATCAGTGTGGATGGGTGATAACCAGTCATTGTGGGAACATCTGGAGATGTCACTGCCCATGCTGTGCAACATGGGGCTGTCCGGTGTAGCCTTTGTCGGTTGCGATATTGGCGGTTTTGCTGGCAATGCGACAGGTGAGCTATTTGCCCGGTGGATGCAGGTGGGAATGCTTTACCCACTGATGCGCGGACACTCTGCTATGAGTACCGCCCAACATGAACCGTGGGTGTTTGGCGATCGCGTTGAACAAATTTGCCGTGAATATATCGAATTGCGCTATCAACTGCTGCCCTACATTTACACTCTATTTTGGGAAGCAGCGACAACGGGCACGCCAATTTTACGCCCACTGCTGTATCACTTCCCGAACGATCCAAACACCTACAGTCTCTACGACCAAGTCTTGCTCGGTCCATCGCTGATGGCGGCACCCGTTTATCGACCTGGAGTTGAGCATCGCGCTGTTTACCTGCCTCAGGGTACTTGGTACGACTGGTGGAGTGGTGAACGGTACGAAGGTCCAATCCATATCCTTGCCTATGCTCCCTTGGAGCGCATGCCTCTTTACGTGCGTGCGGGTGCCATTATTCCCATGGGACCAGTTATTCAGTATGCCGAAGAATCACAAGAACCATTGACAATCCGCATTTGGCCGGGTATTGGCAAGTGGACGCTTTACGAAGACGATGGTCATACTTTTGACTACCGGACTGAAGGCTGGGCGACAACCGCTTACCGTGTCCAGTCAGAGGAGCAAACAACGGTCCAAACAACAGTAGAGATTGGAGTGCGTCAGGGGCAGTTTCAACCACCATTACGAGAGGCGGTCGTGGAGTTAGTTGGCGTTGGCGAACAGCGATTTGTAGACGATGGCACAGCACACCGTTTAATATTCTCTAGATCGTAAGTGTGAGCGCTTTGAAGTCATATTGGCAGTCCTAAATCACTTGCGAACAACCTGTAGAGACGTTACATGTAACGTCTCTACATAAAAGCACTCGCGTTCACGACTGAAATAGGATTGCTATATGATTATGCATGTAATTTCGTTCTCCCAGATATTAAGCAGAACTTAAGAGGACAAAATAAACTCAGGAATCTATGAAAGTAGCCATGAGTCGAAAAATACTATTCTTGACCCAACTTATTTGTGGAGCTTCCTTTATCTATACGATAGGTGTAGCTGGACTTGCTGCAAGTATGAATGAAGCGCTAAAACACAACCAAAAATCTATAGCTGAATCTGGGTTAGTGACCGCTTTAATTACTGTCAGTAGCTATGAAATTGCCTGTGTCTTAGATAAATCCAAAAATAAGACCAGTAGCTTTGTTCAGCCTGTGCCAAGGTTTTTTTTAGACTCTATAAAACCATTTCCGCAGATTACACCAACAGGAAAATCATTTAACTGGGTAAAAGTAAAACGATTAAAGGATGCTTTTTTAAGTACTAGCAGTAACTATCAGAAAGACAAGTACTTGCATCAGATAGCTGCTGAGATGCATAGGCCATTAAGTAATGAACCTCGCAGTTTAGATATTAAAGACAGGCAAGAGGCGATCGCGCAGCTGCAAGCTCACAATCTATTACAGGTTCACGAGTTACATAGAATAAATGAATGGGTAAGACTGCTGGATGAACACCACAGAACACAGCAATGCTACAGATGCCGTAATTACTATGGCCAAACTGACGGTGGTAACAAATTAATTTGCGGCATCCATCCCTACGGCCCCACTAGCATTCCCTGTGCCGATTGGGAGAAGTAATCTTGTTTCTAGCACTTGTAGTCGTGAGCGACACGACTACAGATTCTATACCTTTGGTACTGACACATTGCGATACAAATTCTCTACCCTACTAAGGGTCGGTTAAAGAAGTATATCCAATGAAGTTTGATTATGACCTGTTCGTGATTGGTGCTGGCGTTGGGGGAACAAGTGCAGCTAGAAAGGCCGCAGCTCTTGGTGCCCGTGTTGCTATTGCTGAACAAGAGGATGTTGGTGGCACCTGTGTAAATCGCGGCTGTGTTCCCAAAAAACTTATTGTCTATGCTGCTGACTTTGCCCTTCAAGATCGGCTGGCAAGCAGCTATGGCTGGAGTGAATGTAAACGACAGCTCAACTGGTCAAAATTGATGCAGGCTGTGCATCAGCACGTTGAGAAGGTGAACCAGTCATATCTTCAGAAACTCAAAAAAGAGGGAGTTGAGCTACTTAGGGGTCATGCCACCCTGGTCGATGCTCATACTGTGGAAGTTGATGAACACAAGGTTACGGCTGATAAGATCTTGATCGCTGTGGGGGGAGACCCCATTAAGCCCAAGGTGCCAGGAGTAGAACACGTTATTACCTCCCGCGAGATGTTTCAACTCCAACAACTTCCCAAGCGGCTAGCCATTGTTGGTGGCGGCTACATTGGTGTGGAGTTTTCCAGCATGATGAACGCGCTGGGCGTCCGAGTCACCTTAATGGACACAAACGAGTTAATCCTAGAGGGTTTTGATGATGATATCCGCTCTGCGGTTCAAGCGGGTCTAAGTAAACGTGACATTCGGGTTCTCAACAAGACGACCGCTGAAAGGATTGAACAAGGACCAGAGGGTCTAGAGCTAAAGTTATCTGGACAAGAGACACTAACCGTGGATACCATCCTCATGGCCACTGGTCGCGCCCCCGGGACAAAGAATTTAGGTTTAGAGTCGGCTGGGGTTGAGGTAGGTGAAAAAGGTGCAATTAAGGTGGATGAATACAGCCGTACCAGCCAAAGCAACATTTTTGCCGTAGGTGACTGCACTAACCGAGTACCGTTGACACCAGTTGCTAGGGCAGAAGGTCGAGCTTTTGCCTGTACGGTGTTTGGCCAACCGCAAAAGCTAAATTATGACTATGTCCCCTCCGCTGTCTTTGCCCGTCCGGAGGCTGCCTCAGTTGGAATGACGGAGGCTAAGGCGAAAGAAAAATTTGGTGATGTGCAAATATACCGCACCGAGTTTGAACCCCTGTTTTACAGTCTGACAAAACAGGATGAGCAAGCGATGCTCAAGTTGGTAGTAGACAAAAAGGACAAGGTGTTGGGCGCTCACATGGTGGGTGAACATGCAGCTGAGATTGTGCAAAGTCTGGCTGTTGCCATTCGCCAAGGAGTTACTAAAGATGATCTTGATGCCACAATCGGCATTCACCCTACAACTGGGGAAGAGTTTCTGACCTTGGATTAAGCCGGGGTAAGGGCGACAGAGGCATCGCCCTTATAGAAACGTGAGACTGTAGAGACACAGAATCTCTATATTGACGACTTTACAATTGCATTACAAACAAGAGGTTAATTCAAAGACTTTGTAATGAAACACGCTGACATCTGTCGGCTTTCACTCACTTCCTTTAATCTAACTTTTAGAAAAATAAAACATTTTCATCGTTTCCATCAGAGTTTGTTCGTGTAGCCCACCCAAAAGGTGTAGGCGGCTCTGCTTCAACAACCAGCATTTGAACTCAATTTAAATATTGTTTAATCTTTATGAAAAAAGCTACCGCTATTTTTTCAGTCGATCAGATTAAACCTTCTTCTCAGTTTAGTCCCCTCGGATTCTTGCAGGTGAGAGACGGCTATCTAGTCGGCAGCATGATGATGATAGGTTTATTGCTGCGTCTACCAAGTCTTCGGATGGGGTTGTGGCGAGATGAAGCATCCACTTATTTCGATGCCCTCCCTGACTCTTTGGGTGAACTAGTAGCAACAGTCATCCGCTGCGAGCTTAGCCCTCCTGGTTTTTATTTGATGATGCACCAGTGGATGCACTGGTTTGGAGGAATGCCAGATGTGGTGCTGAAGCTGCCTGCCCTCAGCTTTGGTTTACTTCTAATTGCCGCTACTTATGGGTTAGGTCGAGCTGTTGGTTCGCGAGCAACCGGGCTGGTGGCAGCGGCAGTCACTACCCTTGCACCATCAGCAATCTATTATTCTCAAGAGGCTCGTCCCTACTCCTTGGCGGCTTTGCTATGTTGCCTATCGGTACTGCTGTATTGTCACGCCCTCAGCAGTAGACACCAGATGCGATACTGGGTTGGGTTTGCGTTGTGTACAGGTCTATTTGCGTACACTCAGTACACGGGTTTGCTGCTTGTTGGCAACCTTTTATGTATTACTTTATACCTGCTGTGGCGTCGGGAATCGGCTGTAAACATGCTGTCGTTCGTCGCCTTTGGAACTGTCTTCTTGCTATTCGCACCCTGGGTACCAGTTTTCCTAATCCATCTGCATACAGGCACTTCTGGAGGGCTATCCCATTTCAGTTGGTGGCATCTACCCAGCCAAGTTCTCGCCAATTTGGGGCATACAGTACCCCTGGTGGGGCTGCTACGTAAACCTGTGAGCTTTTTGGTCTTGCTGGGTTTGGGGGTGATGGCAGGGCGCTTCTACAGCACAAGGCAGGCAAGAGGACTGCGTAGTAGCACTTCTACATCGCTGATCTTAGCTGGGATCTTGGTGCTGATAGCCGTTGTGGAAGCAGTCGTATTCTCCGATTTCCGTGAAGACCGCTACATGTTTCCCTTTGCCCCGATCGCCTGGGTACTCTACAGTCATTGGGCACTTACCCTCTGGCAGTACTCAAATCGTCACTGGAAGCGTCCTTGGGGCAGGTACCGTATCCACTCTAATCTACGGGTAGCCTGTTGTGTACTCGTGGGTGGGCTGGTCTTACTGAATGTCAGCGTTGCTCTGTCCAAGAGTCATGTAGCTAAATCAGGTATACCTTCACTGGTTGCCGATGTGAGGAGGATGCACTTACAGAACACTTTTTACCTGCTTGCCCCCGATCACCTTGGTCCTACTTTCGGCTACTACTCCGCAGCAATGCAAATGACAGTGCCGTTCTATGGTTTTCCCCGTTGGGAACACCCAGAACTATACAGTGAAAAGGACTACGCCAGAATGTGGCAGACTCCAGCAGCAGTCCCTGATGCCGAACAACGAATTCGGGACCAGGCCCAACGTGGCGATCGCCGACTAGCCTTCATTCAACAGCCAGGAATGAAAGATTCTGGTGTGACAGTTGAAAGTCGGACAGAGGAACTCTTGACCCGCTTGAGACAGACCTATCCACTGCTGCTCAAAACCGACTACCCTGCTGCTAGTGAATCCGTAACTCTTTACCTATTCAATCTCACTCCTAACTGATGTCGATTCAGCGCTAAAGCGACGTCGTACAACTCAATCCATTCCCCATGCCCCACGCCCCTTGCTCAAAATGTAATGATTATCTAGTTGCCTCTTTGTTTTTCTATTGTTGCGCAGGGAAGACATTACTTCATGAAATTTGATTATGACCTGTTTGTTATTGGTGGGGGTTCGGGAGGGTTGGCGGCCTCCAAACGGGCAGCTAGCTATGGGGCTAAAGTAGGGCTGGCAGAATCCCACGATCTAGGTGGCACTTGCGTAAATCGCGGCTGTATTCCCAAGAAGTTGATGGTTTACGCTTCCCATTTTCCAGAACTCAATCGGGATGCCGTTGGCTATGGCTGGAGCAAGGCAGAAAGCCAATTGGACTGGCAGCAGATGCTTACTGTCGTTAATAAAGAAGTGGCACGTCTGAGTCAGGTCCACATGAATTTACTGAACAAATTTGGGGTTGAATTATTTCGCGGCTATGCCAAATTCTTGGATCCGCATACGCTAGATATTGCAGGCCGTAAGGTTACAGCAGACAAAATTTTGATTGCGGTGGGGGGCAGACCTGTGAGGCCAGATCTACCAGGCTCGGAACATACAATTGTCTCTGATGACATGTTTCACCTGCCTGCACAGCCCAAGCACATTGTAATTCTGGGCGCAGGCTATATCGGTGTCGAGTTCGCCTGTATTATGAATGGCCTTGGTACTCAGGTGACTCAACTGATCCGAGGCGAGGGCATACTGAAGGGGTTTGATGAGGACATTCGTACCGGCGTCTACACTGGAATGACGCAGCACGGTGTACACATTATCAACAACGTCACTGGGAAGAAATTTGAGAGAGTGCCAGAGGGTATCAAGCTGACGTTCGCGGAGCGCGGCAAAGACACGGACACAATACTGACAGCAGACGCAGTTCTAGCCGCTATCGGTCGCCTCCCGAATGTAGAAAAACTGGGTTTGGAAAATGCTGGTGTTGATGTTGTTCCCGGTGAGCAACAAGAGATGAATCCAACTGGGTACTTCGTTGAGCGAGCGATCGCCGTAAACCAGTACAGTCGTACTAGTCAATCGAATATTTTTGCTGTAGGTGACTGCACAGACCGAATTAATTTAACCCCCGTAGCGATCGCTGAGGGTCGTGCCTTTGCTGATACCGAATTTGGCAACATCCCTCACATTATGAATCACAACAACGTACCATCCGCTGTGTTTTCTCAACCGGAAGCTGCCACAGTCGGAATGACAGAGACCCAAGCGCGAGAAAAATTTGGAGATGCGGTGAAGTGCTATCGCGCTCAATTCCGACCTTTATTCCACAGTTTGACCGGACGGGAACATGAGAAAACCCTCATGAAGCTCGTGGTGGATGGCAACACAGATCGAGTCCTAGGAGCGCATATGGTGGGAGAAAACGCAGGCGAGATCATCCAAGGAGTAGCGATCGCAGTCAATATGGGTGCTACGAAAAAAGACTTTGACGCTACCGTGGGCATTCATCCTTCAGCAGCGGAAGAGTTCGTCACTATGAGGTAGGGCCTTAAGAGCGCAGTGGGGTGAGGGGGTGATGGTGGGGAGGCGAAGGGAGTAAGAATTAATAGTTCTCCCCATCTCCCCACCTCTGTCAACCGCTACCTGTCAAATGTCGCCTTTCTTCGCCTTAGATCCATTTCCAGCTCTTTAGAGAGTCCTTGATTCTTACCAAATTTGGTGTTCTCAACTTTGACACCGACAAAGTCAACGTCACTCAAATCGGCCCCGCGTATGTCGCTGTTGCTTAGATCCACACCGTATAAACTTGCACCACCCATATCTGCATCGATTAGAGTGGCACGGCGTAGACTAGCATGACCCAAGTCGGCTCCGCCCAATTTGGCCCCGCTCAGATTAACATTGTTCAGATTAGCGCGTCGAAGATCTGCACCGCGCAGGTTGACCTCACTTAGATTAGCGCCTATCAAATTAGCGCTGTTTAGGTTGGCACCAAGCAAATCGGACCAGCTTAAATTGATACTGACCAGGCTAGCACCACTCAGGTTAGCACTGATCAGGTTGCCGTTGGTTAGCTCCACATTGTTCAGATTAGCACCACTCAGATTAGCACTACTTAAATCTGCATGGCTGAGGTCAGCACTGATCAGCACAGTACTGATCAAATTAGCAAGGCTGAGGTCAGCTCCACGTAGATCAACGCCGCTGAGATTAGCTCCAGCAAAATCCTTGATTGGACTTATTCCAGCAATCTTCGCTAGTTCAAACAAGTCGTCTGTTTCTGCCTCTACAACGCGCAGAATCAGCT
>CAXUIV010000190.1:0-8097 GCA_964250875.1 uncultured bacterium | reverse complement strand
TCTAAAGACCAGACCTTTGCCCTAGAAGCCATTTATGCTCCTAGCTGGCAGTGGGAGTTTTATGGTAGATACGCCATTCGCAACAGTACCTCTTACCTGGCTGAGGATTTGGTCGGCACCAACATAGTTTCTCTGGCTCAATTTCGTACCACCTATCGCTTGGGGTACAAGTGGGACTTGGTGGGTGAGGCCAGATGGATCAGTCAACCGGCAGCAGGCTATGGCGAAACCGGCTTTGTGATTGAGGCAGGCTACTACCTCACTCCTAACCTGCGAGTTGCGGCTGGCTATGCCTTTGGTCATGTCAGCGATCGCGACTTCAGTGGTTCCCGTTCAGCCGGAGGACTTTACCTCGGCTTGACAGTCAAGCTCAATGAGTTATTTGAAGGTTTTGGGCTGCAAAAAGCAGCACCGCCAACTTCTCCCCCAGCATCCACTGCCCTTACACCCACAATCAAAAGTGAGCAATGAAACACTGCATTCCAGGCAATCCCCGTAAGCGATCGCTCATACCATTTTGGATTTTGGATTTTGGATTTTGGATTCTGAAACGCACACCCAGAAGCACCTGCGGAAATTCAAATTTCGCATTGAACTCAAAACTTAAAACTCAAAACTTAAAACTCAAAGCTCGTGGACTAGCTCTACTACTATGTGCCTTGGGCCACCACGTACAGCCCGCTCAAGCCGAAGGCAGCCGCACGCTGTACCCTAGCTCTGCTCCTGCTGGTAGTTCCAGAGCTAACCTGGAATGGCGGACCAATACATACGGCGGTATTGTGCTGCGAAGAACATTGCTGAAAGTCTACGCTAATGCGGGAGAAAACATTCTCCTGGGGTCCAGTGCCGTGGGCGTAGGCAGTGGAGATATCTTTGTTTACAACCCAGGTCGAGTCACAGGCAGCGTTGGTAGTGAGAATGTGCCAGCAACGCCCGATTTTACTTGCTCAACTCAAACCGGGACAGGTTTCATCTCCAATCGCAACCAAGAGTTGGCAGGTCCCCGTTCTATCTCAGGTACAGGTAATACCAACGGTTACACTCCTTGTTACTATACAGCTCCTGCCACTGGAGTTTATGACGTCGTCTTTTACGGTCCCGCTGGCGGAAACTCCAGCGCGGATGGTAGTCCCACAGGAGATATTAATCTAGCGAGTGGGAGCAACTTTGACGCTACTCAGGGAAGCAGTGTGGCAGCTTGGGACGTCACTGTGCGCAGCAGTGACAAAAACTCCACTACTGACCTGAATGGACGCCTATTCTCCTACTACCTTGCTCTGTTTACGGGCAGCAACGGTCTACCTTTATATTTCCCAGTTTATCCAGTTACTCCAGACGGATATCGATATAGAGTAGACCTGAGGGGAACAGACCCAAACGGGTTCATTTTATATGGCAATCAGGTGGGCTTTTTTGACAGTGACGGTAAGTCGATTCTCTACCACGACATTATTGGTCAAGACGGTCAAGTCTCAAGTCCAGATGGAGGTACTAGCCTCTCCCGTCCCCAGTACCCTACATTTTTGAACTCTCTTGACTCCACTACCCTCTCATTTCTAAACCGCTACCGAGCAGATGGGACGTTTGATGGAACTGGCATCACTCCAATTCCGATCGCCCCAAGCGTCACTTCCCCCAGCTTTGCTGGTACGGCTGGAGGTAACACCAGCAATTACAGCACGGGCGGTACTTTTTCCTTCAACAGCACTATAGCAGGCAACTACGAAATTATCATCAGCCGAGACGGCAGTAACTTTGACCCCACCAACCCTCAGAACCGCGTGTTGCGTGGGTACATGCTGGCATCTGGTCCGCAATCGGTTAGCTGGAATGGCAAAGATAATAGCGGCACTAGCTTTCCGGTCGGTAACAACTACCCGGTGCAGTTAAAAGTCCATGCTGGTGAGTACCACTTTCCCCTGCTGGATGCCGAAAACAACTTCTACGGCGGTCCAACTATTACTCTGCTGAATGGGACTAATCCCCTAGGAAATACGACGGGATTTTATGACGACCAGGGGTATACAACCGTTGGTGGTACTAATGTTGGCACTCCAGGTAGCGTCATCTGCGGAATTAACCCACCTACTCCAGCCTTCAGCGACCCGATTAAGGGGTTTAATACTACAACCAATCAGCGAGAATATGGTCAAGCGGGCAACAACGGTAATACAAATGTCAGATGTACTGGTTCTTTCGGAGACACAAAAGGACTTGATCTGTGGACGTTTTTTCCGAGTAGCGCTGCTACGACCTCGGTAAATATCATTGATACGGGCACGAGTGCTGATTTAGCCATTACCAAAACCCACAGCCCTAGCATAATCCCTGAACCTAATCCCACAACTCCTATTACTTACTCCATAGCCGTAACCAATAATGGCCCCAATAACGTCACCGGAGCAACAGTCGCAGACACCGTTCCACCCTTGATAACTGGAATCACTTGGACCTGTGTCATCTTAACTGGTACGGGCAGCTGTGGTGCTGCCAGTGGTTCGGGCAACATTATTAGCACAACTGTAAGTCTTAATAACGGCGCAACTGCCACCTACACCGTTACAGGCACTCTCAACGAGTTTGTTGCTCCCAACAATTATTTTTCTGGTTACTTAAAAAATACGGCAACGGTTACACCGCCTAATGGCGTGACTGACCCTACTCCTGCCAACAACACGGCAACCGATACTCTTGACCAACCCCATGTGCGCTTGGTCAAACGGATTACAGCGCTTAACAATACTTCCTTTACCGACCTCTTGAATGACCCTAGCGACCCTAACGATGACACCGCCCTCAACTGGCCCTCAGGATATTTGCAGGGGAAGATTGGTAAAGGCATTGTGTCTGGAGATCAAGTTTCTGTTAAACCTCAAGATATTGTGGAATACACAATCTACTTCCTTTCTGACTCGGCAGGCACCAAAGATGCTGCTACCGTCAACATTTGCGATCGCATCCCTGCCAACAGTACGTTTATTCCCACCAGTTTTAATGGCGCAAGCCCGACTGATGGTGGTTTACCAGGTGACCAGGGAATCGCACTTGCCCTTGGTTCTGCCACTCCTACTGTTTATCTGACCGATGTGAACGATGCACCTGATAGAGGACAATATTTTCCAGCTAATGATCCAGCGACGCCACCATCTTGCAACGGCAATACAAACGGAGCAGTGGTAGTAAACGTTACCAGGAGTCCCGATTTACCTAATTTACCCAGAGCTACTGGTTCTGGTACTCCCTCCAACTCCTATGGTTTTATTCGTTTCCGAGTCCGGGTGAATTAGTCCGCCGGTAGGTTGGCTTCAAAGCTTGAGATGTGGGCGAGAAGCTTTAAAAGTCGAGGACTCACAAATTGTATGGAACGGGCAGTACCGACAGTGTGAACCTGGGTTAGGCGGAAAAATTTGGCTGAACTCACTAGGATTCTGCTGGTACTGTTGCAAATCTTGCTGATGCTTTTGAGCTATCAGCGCCAGCTGCGTCTCGATTGCGTCCAATTGACTGGAGGTGACGCTGATCAGCTCAGATTTCTTCCGCCGCTCCAAATTGTAAAACGATGCTACTGCTGGTTGCTTCGGGTAAAGATAGCGAGCTGCTAGTAAATAAACTAATGCCTGCCGCTGGTCAAAAGCTGATTTACCAGTTTTAAAATCTAGAATGTGCAGTGTCCGATCAGCTTCAGTAAAAACGCAGTCCATAGTGGCATATAGTCGAAAGCGGTAATGCTCCTGACCTGCAACAATCGGTCTGGGAAATCCCTCATCGCCCCGTGTCAACTGATTAATATGTTTTCCAACTAAAATCGGTGTGTCGTGATAGTTTTTCAGAATTTGAATGACTCGCTGCTGAACTTCATTACTTGAGTTGCTTAATTTCAAAATCTGGGCCACTTGCTCGACCCCATCCTGCTGGCTTAACAGCTGACTGTGATGATGAAATTCGTAGACCCCCTTTTGGGCGAGTAGACCGATCCGCTGCGATGGACTAGCGTGAGCTAGAAGCACTTTAACTATTGGTTCCTGTTGTCGCGCTTTAATAAACCCCCGCTTCATCTGACAATGCCAACGTTCTTGCCCTACCGCTGGGGCAACTAAAGACCAAAGATGGTAGCTGGCGAAGGGTCGCTCAGGGGTTGACATTGCTTAGGTTCAGTAAGTTAAAACGGAGTTGTATGCTTGAAGCTGCACTGTGAAGTGTTCCTGATACAATTCATGATGTTCCGCACAGGTATTGTCACTGCCGCTGGTCCTGCCACTCTTCACATTACTGATACGGTTGTGGCAAATCTTGAAGGTGCAGTTAATAATCTGCCCAGTAGCAGTAATTCTAACAACATCTCCTCCTTTGAGCCAAAACCAAACTATTTACGAACTTGCTCAATTTCTGCTAGGCAAGAACCGGATTCGCAGCTGCCTACCTGAAGTCAAAGTACAATTGGTTCTATTCTACCTCTCATAGTTGCAGAGATGTAGTATTACAGCATACGATTGTAAATAAAGCAACATTCTACCTCCCAACACCGTTCTGTTGATGCTGGTACGTAACTCAATAGTTTGATGGAGCCAACAGTGTGGTAGCTAATTTTGGCAGATGATAAGCAATGAGAATTCTGACTAGTCTGCTCGCGTCCTTGGTTTTAGCTATCTGTGCGGTGGCGATCGCTATCCTCTCTGTCCAAAACGCTACCCCAGTATCGTTAAGTTTTCTGGCGTTCCAGTCAATTCAGCTACCAGTAGGTGTAGTGCTAGGATTTAGCTTTGCCGTAGGAACAATTGGCGTAGCATTGATCCAACTCCTCTGGAGCCTCGCTGGACGATCAGATGATGCTCGCCTAGAGGAGGACTTTGATGATGATTTTTTACGCGAGGACTAAGTCGCATGGATCCTGCTTTGAGAACTACAGCAATCCTAAATCATTTATGAATAGCCTGTAGAGACGTTACATGTAGCGTCTCTACATGGGAACTCAAATAGGATTGCTAGATCCAGCCTCAGCTTTCGTACTCACTATCAATTTCAATATCAAGAGTTTCCTCATCAAGTCGCACATATAGGATATTAGGCCGACAACAGACTTGGCAATCTTCCATGTAGGACTGCTGCCCACCAGCGCTCCAGTCCACGAAAATCACGTTAGACTCGCCACAGTAGGCGCAAAAATACTCAGCGGTTGTTTGCATCGATTTCAGGCGTGGGAAACCACTGTCTGGAGGTCCTGGTTGTTGGAGCTAAACTCAGCTTCAGCTGTAGCTAAGTGCTTTAGTAGGGTAGCTTGGGGCAGTGGACCCTGTAGGTGGTGCCAAGGCAAAATTTGTGTTGTTGGCCAGTTGCTGTGAACATAGAAATCCAATTCAGGTAGCTGCCCTTTCAACTGTTTAAAGGCACGGCGGTAGCTGCCCAACGTGTCACCATAGTGACGGGTCAGTTCTAGCAACTGGGATAAGCGGCGATCGCCTCTGGAGAGTAAAGCCTGAATGACTGACCAGCTATAGCTTTCTGGTCGAAACTCAATGCTCTCGCGTCGCAATTCTTTCTCCAACCTTTTTAACCGCTTTTCTGCCTGAGAATTTACCCCAAACCACTGAAAGGGCGTGTGTGCCTTCGGTACAAAAGTGCTGCATCCTAGCGTCAGACGCAATCCGGACGCAGCTTTCTTGATGTCTCGCATCATTGTCACCGTTTGTTCCAGATCGGCTGGTTCCTCATCAGGCAGGCCAACCATGCCGTAGAGCTTGAGATTACTTAACCCACCAGCCTTGGCATTGACTGCTGCTTGAACGATATCATCTTGATTCAGCTTCTTATTAATTATCCGCCGCAATCGTTCCGAACCACTTTCTACGGCAATCGTGAGCGATCGCGTGTCTCGCTTGGCCAAAGTCTGCGCCAACTGTAATGTCACTGTGTTTGTCCGCACTGAGGCAATGCTCAGCCGCACATGGTCGTATTTTGGCTGACTCAAGCGATCCAGTAGAGTCTCAAACTCTGGATGCTGGGTTACAGATGCCCCTAGCAAACCCAGCCGATCGGTCACCTCCAATCCACGTTCAATCGCCGGAATCAGCGAAGCTTCCAGACTTGCTGTCCGAAATGGCAGCGTTAAATAACTGGCAAGGCAAAAGCGGCACATCTCTGGACAACTGCGCACTACTTCCACCATGTAGATGTTTTCCCAAACTGCCTTTTCTGTCACCACAGTTGAGGCAGATAGGGTATTTCCTCGATAAGTCTGCTTTTCTACACGGCTAGGTATTTCAGCTGTCAGTGGCTCTATTGACCGAATTGGGCCAGTTAGACTGTGATAAGTCACTGCGTAGAGACTGGGAACATACACTCCCGGTAGTTGCACCAGTCGCTTCAGTTGAGTTTGCCGATCAGCGTTTCTGACTTCTGCATACGCCTGGACAAAATAGCCCAGCAGGTCTTCGCCATCGCCGAGCAAAATAATGTCAAAGAAATCTGCGAACGGTTCTGGGTTGGCAGTCAGCACCGGACCGCCGCCAAATACGAGGGGATGACTGTCAGTACGAGCCACTGCCCGGATGGGAATTTCGAGAAATTCCAGTAAATTTAGGATGTTGACGTAATCCAACTCCCATGACATTGAGAATCCAACCAGTTGAGGCGATCGCGGCAGTTGCTCATGGATATCGGTGAACAGGCGACTCACCTGCACATCAGAGCGCATCGCCAGAGTGGCCCACACCACCTGATAGCCTAGGCTAGTGATGCCAACGCTGTACTCGTTTGGAAAGGCAAAGATCGTGGGAATCGCGTCAGTGTCAGGCGTAGCTGGGTTGAATAGTAGACGTTCAGCAGCAAATACAGAGGCAGTCACAGGCGGTTGTTAGGGGCAGCAGCATATTGTTTCATCTATATCTAATTTTACGTCTCTACAGAAGGAGACGTTCACATTTTAAGGCCATGAGCATCTGTCGTTAATTCTGCCTCAGCCTCTGCGCTCGCTACATTGAAACGCTTGGACGCATGATTCTCTAACTTCTGAAATACCCGGTGTAGCAAGAACCAACTTGGTGAAAGCCCAACGATCGGTAAAGAGCGATCGCCCCCCTATTATCCTCATCCACCCAAAGCTTTACGGCTGAATGTTTCAACAACTCCCCAACAAAAAATGCCAGTAAGCGACGGGCAAAGCCTTGCTGACGGAACTCTGGGAAGGTGAAGGAACCCACTACGACCCCATGGTAGAGGGTTGCACCACGTTTGACGACGGAGACAATGGTGCCGTTGTGTTCCAAAACTGCCACCTGCTGTCGTTGAATCATGTTCTGCCAGCCACTCGGCGCTAGTTTGAATTTGCGGGAGAGTGGGAGATGTAAAAAGGGTGATGGCCATTGTCTAGCAAGATGAGTGCTGCCGGGATCTAGTGCGATTCTCTTACTGAGGCAGTCAGTAACTTGGTGGCGATGCCACCTTTAGAATAGGATGACCGAGATGAGTAGTGGATGTCGAGAAGTCAGTGCAACGGTTGCGGAGAGACGAAAACAGGTATGAAAACATTTGCAGAAGTTAAGCAGCGTTTGACCCAAATCAAGCCACAATTGCAGCAAGCTTATCGGGTGACAGAGTTGGGAATCTTTGGATCCTATGCCAGGCAGGAGCAGACCGAGGAGAGTGATGTGGATGTTTTGATTGACTATGACCAAGCTCCAACTCTATTTAAGCTGGTTGAGCTGCGGGGATATTTAAGTGAGGTGCTGGAGATGAAAGTTGATGTCGTAACCAAAAATGGCCTAAAGCCGAGAATCCGCGATCGCGTCCTATCAGAGGTTGTTTACCTATGACTGATCGCCCACTCTCAGAATTTCTGCAAGATATTCTGGAGTCGATTTCAGATATTGAATCTTTTACTGCAAGGGTTAATTTTGATGAGTTTCGAGAGAATCGAGAAAAAGTCCTAGCAGTGGTGAAGTCAATCGAGATTTTGGGCGAAGCGGTCAAGAAAATTCCAAATGAGATTCGCAGTCAGTATCCTCAAATTCTCTGGAAAGCCATTGCCGGAATGCGAGATGTGTTGGTGCATGAATACTGGGGCGTTGATGTTAATGTGGTTTGGGCAACGGTACAAGAAGG